>NZ_RZPW01000454.1:0-5183 GCF_003998455.1 Mesorhizobium sp. M7A.F.Ca.CA.001.08.2.1
CTCTACCCCTGGTGGGAGCAGATCGCCAAATGGCGTGCGCGCGACTCGCTCGCCTACAAGATGAACAACGACGTGATCATGCCGCAATACGCCATCGAGCGGCTCTACGAACTGACCAAGGGCATGGACACCTACATCACCACCGAGGTCGGCCAGCACCAGATGTGGGCGGCGCAGCACTATCGTTTCGAGAAGCCGAACCGCTGGATGACGTCGGGCGGGCTGGGCACGATGGGTTATGGCCTGCCGGCAGCACTCGGCGTGCAGATCGCGCATCCCGACGCTTTGGTCATCGACATTGCGGGCGACGCCTCGGTGCAGATGACGATGCAGGAGATGAGCGCGGCGGTGCAGCACGACGCGCCGATCAAGATCTTCATCCTCAACAACCAGTATATGGGCATGGTGCGGCAGTGGCAGCAATTGCTGCACGGCAACCGGCTGTCGCATTCCTATACCGAGGCAATGCCGGACTTCGTCAAGCTGGCCGAGGCCTATGGCGGCCACGGCATTCGCTGCGAAAAGCCGGACGAGCTGGACGACGCGATCAAGGAGATGATCTCGGTCAGGAAGCCGGTGCTGTTCGATTGCCGCGTGGCGACGCTCGCCAACTGCTTCCCGATGATCCCGTCGGGCAAGGCGCATAACGAGATGCTGTTGCCCGACGAGGCGACCGACGAGGCGGTGGCCAATGCCATCGACGCCAAGGGCAGGGAACTGGTGTAGCCGGCAGAACCAAGGCAGGGCTGTCGCGAGAAAGCCCTGCGCAAACAACGAATTAGCTCAAGAGCTTGAAATCGAGATTCATGTCATGAACGCACAGCTACAACCGACCGGTTCGGCCTATTTTATCGCCAAGGAAACGGAAAAGCCGGAAAACCACACGCTTTCCGTGCTGGTCGACAATGAGCCGGGCGTGCTTGCCCGGGTCATCGGCCTATTTTCCGGGCGCGGCTACAACATCGAGAGCCTGACCGTCTCCGAGACCGAGCATGAAAAACACCTGTCGCGCATCACCATCGTGACGCGCGGCACGCCGCATGTGCTGGAGCAGATCAAGCACCAGCTGGAGCGCATCGTGCCGGTGCACCGCGTCGTCGACCTGACCGTGCGCTCGCATGAATCCGGCCAGGAGCGGCCGCTGGAGCGCGAACTGGCGCTGGTCAAGGTCGCCGGCATCGGCGAGGCCCGGGTCGAGGCGCTGCGGCTGGCCGATGCGTTCCGCGCCAGCGTCATCGACGCCAACACCGAGCATTTCATCTTCGAGATCACCGGCAAGGGCTCCAAGATCGATCAGTTCATCGCCATCATGAAGCCGCTCGGCCTGGTCGAAATCTGCCGCACCGGCGTGGCGGCGTTGAACCGCGGCCCGCAGGCGATGTAGGCCTTCGGTGCTGGCGCCGGGCGCGCCAGCCAGCTTCCACAGTGAGGCTTCTGGCCCCGCTGTGGGCCGTCCGTGGGCCTTTGCGGGTTGCCTAGAAAAGACAACGATCCTGACTTGTCGGGGAGGATATCCATGTCGCTTGACGCTTTCCTTGCCCTGCTTGTCTACGCCTTGGTGACTTCGATCACGCCGGGGCCGAACAATCTCATGCTTCTGGCATCGGGCGTGAATTTCGGCATCGTCAGAACCGTTCCGCACATGCTTGGCATCAGCATGGGTTTCCTCGTGCTGCTGCTTGCCGTCGGTCTTGGCCTTGGCGCTGTGTTGACGGCGTTTCCGGCGCTGCATACCGCGCTCAAGATCGCCGGCGGCGCCTATCTTCTGTACCTCGCCTGGAAGATCGCCATGTCGCGCACGCTGACCGGCAAGGGCGAGACGAAGGCGCGGCCGATGCGCTTCATCGAGGCGGCTGCATTCCAGTGGGTCAATCCCAAGGCGTGGGTGATGGCGATCACCGCCATGGCCGTCTATGCCAATGCCGAGCACCCGTTCCTGTCGGTGGTGTTGATCGCTGTGGCCTTCACCATCGTCAATTTGCCGAGCGTCTCGGTGTGGGCTGGGTTCGGCACCGCGCTGCGCGGTTTCCTGTCGGACCCGGTACGGCTGAAATGGTTCAACATCGCCATGGGCGTGCTGCTGGCGGCGACGCTTTGGCCGATGCTCAAATAGGTCGAGACGCGCATTCTGGTCGTCTCAGGCCGGAAGGCGATGGCTCGCAAGCCGTCGGATGGGGATTCAGCCCGTGTTGCACATCCATTGTGCAGTGCACATTAAATCTTCGTAATGCCGTGTTTTGGCCCTTTTCCGACAAAGGCGCGTCCTATCTATTCGGCGAAATCGCGGCAACGGGCCGTGATTTGCGCTAGAGTAGAACCATCGGACCACGACGTGTCGGGTGGAGAGGGCCTTTGACCATGCGTGGAAAAGTCGTTCTTTCGTTGCTTGCCGCCGCCTGTGCGGGCGCGGCCTGGCTCTATGTGTCTCCGGACGCGCTGAGCAAGGCTCAGCAGCTCATCGGCGCAAAGCAGGTCGCTGCCGCGGACAAATCGGCAACCGGCAAGCCGGCAGCGGGCGACAAGGCGGCAGGTGGCGGCGGTGCCGCCCGCTCGGCTTCCATCCTCTCGGCCGTCGCCTCGACAGCCGATTTCCCGATCCGGCGTTATGCGATCGGCTTCGTCTCTTCTCCCGCCGTCGTCAACATCAACGCGCGGGTGTCCAGCCAGATCGTCTCGATCGACGTCAAGGATGGGCAGATGGTCAGGGTCGGCGACGTTCTGTTCTCGCTCGATGACCGGGCGCTGAAGGCGCAGCTGGCAAAGGATCAGGCTGCGCTCGCCAAGGACCAGGCGCTGCTTGCCAGTTCGAATTCCGATCTCCAGCGCGCCAAGGATCTGGTTGCCAAGCAGGCCGGCACGCAGCAGACCTACGACCAGGCCGTCGCCGCGCAGAAGGCTGCCGCTGCGACCGTTGAAGCCGACAAGGCGACAATCGACGCCGACAATGTCCAGCTTGGCTTCGCCACGATCACGGCGCCGATTTCCGGCAGGTTGGGTGCGGTCAGCGTCGCCGTCGGCGATCTCGTCACCGTCAGCAATGGCAACAGCAGCACGGCGACCCCGCTGGTGACCATCACCCAGATGGACCCGCTGCAGGTCAACTTCAATCTGCCGGAAAGCAATCTCGCCCTGCTGCACAAGGCGCTTGCCAATCCGCAGCAGGGCGCGGTGACACTGACCAAGGATGGTGACGCGACGCCGATCGGCAAGGGCACGCTCGATTTCGTCGACTCCAGCGTCGACACCGCGTCGGGCACCATCGCGACGCGGGCAAGTATTCCCAATGCCGACCTTTCGCTATGGCCCGGCCAGTATGTGAATGTCGTGCTCGACGCCGGCATCATGCCGCAGATGACATCGGTTCCTACCGTCGCGGTGCAGCCAAGCCAGAAGGGCCCGTTCGTCTATGTGGTCAAGCCGGACAACACGGTCGAGATGCGGCCGGTGCAGGTGGCGCTGACCGAAGGCGACAACAGCGCCATCAGCCAGGGGCTGAAAAGCGGTGAGAAGGTTGTCACCGAGGGCCAGACACGGCTGAAGGACGGCGCCGCGGTGCATGAAGGCAAGACCACGGCGGGTGCCGCTGCGCCCAAGGTGGCCGAGGCGACCAGCGCCGGCGAGGCCGCCCAATGATTTCCGAATTCTGCATACGCCGGCCCGTCGCCACCCTTCTGATGTCGTTCGCCCTCGTGCTGGGCGGGCTGTTCGCCTACAAGTTCCTGCCGGTGGCCGCACTGCCCAGCGCCGAATTCCCGGTGGTCAACGTCTCGGCCTCGCTGCCCGGCGCCTCGCCGGAAACCATGGCGACATCGGTGGCGACGCCGCTGATCAAGCAGTTCGCCACCATCGCCGGCATCGATTCGATCTCGACCACCAACTCGCTTGGCCAGACCTCGATCGCCATCCAGTTCGTGCTCAACCGAGACATCGACGCGGCGGCGGCCGACGTGCAGGCGGCGATCGCGCGCACGCAGAAATCATTGCCGCCGCAGATGACGGCGCCGCCGAGCTATCGCAAGGTCAATCCGGCCGACGCGCCGATCCTTTTGATGTCGCTGGTCAGCGACACGGTTCCGCTGACCGACCTCGATGCGTTCGCGGAAAACGTCATCTCGCCGTCGCTGTCGACCATCGACGGCGTGGCGCAGGTCTCGATCTTCGGCCAGCAGAAATACGCGGTGCGCATCCAGATCGACCCGACCGCGCTTGCCGCACGCGGCATCTCGATCGATCAGCTGCAGGCGGCGGTTGCCTCGGCCAACAGCAACACGCCGCTCGGCGTGCTCCAGAACGACAAGCAGCAGCTCACCATCACCGCCAACACGCAGCTGACCGACGCCGCCGGTTTCTCCAACATCATCATCGCCACCAAGAACGGTCACCCGGTACGGCTGGGCGAGGTGACCCGCGTGGTCGATTCGGTGCAGACGACCACGACGGCGAGCTGGTATGACGGTACGCGCGCGATCATCATGGCCGTGCAGCGCCAGCCCGACGCCAACACTGTCGACGTCGTCGACAAGGTCAAGGCGATGCTGCCGTCCTTCAAGGACCAGATGCCGGCCGCCGCCGACATCAAGCTGCTTAACGACCGCTCCAGTTCGATCCGGCAGGCGGTCAGCGACGTGCAGTTCACGCTGCTGCTCACCATTGCCCTGGTCATCATGGTGATCTTCGTGTTCCTGCGCCGGGTGACGGCGACAATCATCCCGGCCGTGGCGGTGCCGATCTCGCTGATCGCCACGCTCGGCGCGATGTTCCTGTTCGGCTTTTCCATCGACAACATCTCGCTGATGGGCCTGACGCTGGCGGTCGGCCTCGTCGTCGACGACGCCATCGTGATGCTTGAAAACATCTTCCGCCACATGGAGGAGGACGGGCTGTCGGCCTTCGACGCCTCGCTGAAGGGCGCGCGCGAAATCGGCTTCACCATCATCTCGATCTCGATCTCGCTGGTGGCGGTTTTCATCCCCGTGCTGCTGATGGGCGGCGTTATCGGGCGCATCTTCAACGAGTTCGCCGTAGTGGTGACGGTCGCCATCCTGGCGTCGATGTTCGTGTCGCTGACGCTGACGCCGATGCTGTGCTCGCGGCTGCTGTCGGTGACCAAAGCCGACCGCGACAAGCATGGCCCCGGTCACAAGCAGGACCTCGTCACGCGCGGCTACGACAGGGTCTTGAGC
>NZ_RZPW01000455.1:0-5176 GCF_003998455.1 Mesorhizobium sp. M7A.F.Ca.CA.001.08.2.1
TGGCGACCTTGCCGGCCAGTCTTGTGCCCATTTTTTTTGCCCCTATGTGACGATTTCGCTTTGCTGGTTGGGCGATGCTACCGCGCCGGCGCCGGGCGGCCAATCCACGAATTGAGTGCCGCGAGGCCAAGGTCATAGGTCCATTCGGACGCAGACCCGAAAACGGACGCGCCATACGGATCGGCCGCCCGAGTGCCCCTGTAAGCAAGTGGCTACCAACTTCCCATCACCTAAGAGAAAATTATTCTAGATTTGACCGAAAAATAGCAATCGACAAAGTCTACAAGTTTTATAGATTAACCGACGAGACGGAGGTCGATATGTCCTATATCCAGAACGCCCAGACGGATCGCAGTGGTCAGCGGGCGGCCAATGCCCAGACCTTCCGCCCGGCCTATGCCGGGGCTTTCGCCTATCTCGTCTTTGCCCTTGCGTTCGTGTTCACCGGGGCCGTTGTTCTGGGTCTTATTCCCTGAGTCGTCAGATCGACCGGGGTTAGCTGCCCCACCACTTACAGGCAATTGGAGTTGAATGAACCGAATCCTCGGCGTGCTTTCGCGCGCCCGACACCACGGAGGACATGGCAATGCCGATCGAGTTCACGCATATTCCCGGCAAGACCGCCGATGCCGCGGTTCCTTTTTTCTACGACTTTGCCGAGACCGCGACCAAGCTCGGGCTGATCGAGGACGGCGGCTTCCGCAAGATCGTCGTCGACGATTCGGCCGGACTGCTGACCAACATGGATCTTGCGGCCCAGGTGCTCGATCGCACCTCGTCGCTGGAAGTCGTGCTCACCCATTGGGCGGGCGTGGTCGAACCGACTGTGGCGGCCCGCCAACTGGCGTCGATCGACAGGCAAAGCGGCGGACGCCTGGCGCTGAGAATGATCAGCGAGCCGCTGAGCGATGCCGACGCCGAAACACGGCCGGTCGGGCACACCGTCATCTGGCAGCGAATAGACGAATATCTGGTGCTGCTGAAGCGGCTGTGGTCGAACGACCGGCCCTTCGACCACGAAGGAACGTTCTACAGCATCAAGGGCGGCTACGTGCCGCGCAAGGGACCGCACGGCGCCGACCTGGTCATCCGCATGGGCGGGCAGTCCGGAACGGCGCTCAAGGTGGCCGGCCGGCATGCCGATGTCTTTGAACTGGCGCCGGGCTCGATCGACGAGATCCGGCAATTGATGGAGCGGGTGCGCCGCTCCGCCGCCGAACATGGCCGGGCCGGCAAGCTGCGCTTCGCGCTTCCGGTCGGGATTCACCAGGGTGCTTCCGCCTCCGGCCACAAGGCGGTCGATGTTGCCGGGCCGCCAGCCCAGGCCGCCCTGTCGCTGCTTGCCTATGCAGCCCTCGGGATCGATGAATTCATGATTGTCGGCGTCGACACGCCACGCGAGATCGCAACGCTCGGCCGGGAAACGATCGCCCTGCTGCGCAATTCGCTGGCGCGTCGCGAACACGAGGCATTCCAGCCTGGAGCATATGCGTCTCGTGCAGGATTGGAGACGCGCGCAACGGGCTGAAGTCCTTCAGCCTTTTGTTGCCTCGGGCCTGTCGCCAAGCCGCGACAGGCCTTCAATGACAGCGCCCGAATCCGCCAGCGCGCCGAAGACGCCATCTTCGACCGTCACCATATGAAGCGCGGCCTCGTGGGCTTGTTTGTCGCCGCTGGCGCAGGCGTCGGAAATCGTCAGGCATTGAAAGTTGCGGTCGCAGGCTTCGCGCAGCGTGGTGTGGACGCAGACATCCGTCGTGCATCCGGAAAACATGAGATGCGTGATGCCTTGCGCGCGGAGCACAAGCTCGAAATCCGTATAAATGAAGGCGCTGTTGCAGGTCTTGTCGACGATGATGTCGTGCGGTGCCACGTCGATCTCCGGAACGATCTGGAACCCCGTGCCCGAGCGCAGCAGGATATCGGTGCCGTCGAGACCGGAGCGCTTGCGGCGCCATTTTTCGTAAGGCGTCATATCGGCCATGTCGGCCCTATAGCCCTGCCTGGTATGGATGACCCTGACGCCGGCCTTGCGCGCGGCCGCGATCAGCCGGCTCACCGTCGGCAGGATCGCTCTCAGAGGCGACGGATCATAGCCCTGCCTGGCGAAGTAGCCCGTCGTCGACAGGAAATCCTGCTGCAGGTCGATGACGATCAGCGCGGTGTTTTCGGCCACCAGCCTGCCGTCAAAGGGAAAGTCGAAGGGCGTTGCCTTGATCATCCGGGGGCTCCCTGCTTGGCCGCTACCATAGTGGATCAACGCGATGACACCAGATGCTGGGCGTCGTGCAGGCGTCGATAGATGCCGCCGGCACGGATCAGTTCGCTGTGCGACCCCTGCTCGACGACGCCCGACTCCGAGACGACGACGATGCGGTCGGCGCCGCGGATCGTGGCCAGCCGGTGTGCGATGACCAGCGTGGTTCGGCCTTCGGCAAGTTCGGCCAGCGATTTCTGGATTTCGCGCTCGGTCTCGGTGTCGAGCGCCGACGTCGCCTCGTCGAGGATCAGGATCGGCGGGTTCTTCAAGAACATACGGGCAATCGCCAGCCGCTGCTTCTGGCCGCCGGACAGTTTTACGCCGCGCTCGCCGATGATCGTGTCGTAACCGGCCGGCAGGCCTGATATCATGCCGTCGAGCTGCGCCCGCCGCGCGGCATCGGCGATGGCGTCGTCGGAGGCGCCGAGACGGCCATAGGCAATGTTTTCGCGGATCGAGCCGCCGAACAGGAAGACATCCTGCTGGACGATGCCGATCTGGCCGCGCAGCGAAGCGAGCGTCATGTCCCTGATATCGATGCCGTCGATGCTGATCCGCCCGGCGCTGACTTCGTAGAACCGCGGCAGCAGCGAGCATATGGTGGTCTTGCCGGCACCTGACGGCCCGACGAAGGCGATGGTTTCGCCGGCGCGGATGGTGAGATCGATATCCCTGAGCACCGGCTTGCCGTCGCCATAGCCGAAGCTCACACCGCGATATTTGATGTCGCCCTTGAGGCCGCTGGCGGTAACGGCACCGGCCCGGTCGGCGATGTCGGGTTCGGTGTCGAGCAACTCTGTGTAGCGGCGGAAGCCGGCAATGCCTTTTGGATAGGTCTCGATCACCGAATTGATCTTCTCGATCGGCCGCACGAAGACGCCGACCAAAAGCAGGAAGCCGACGAAGCCGCCATTGCTCAGGCCTCCCGTGATGACGAGGTAGCTGCCGGCAATCATGACCACGAGCTGGATCAGCCTTATGCCCATGTAGTTCAGCGAATTGCTGGCCGACATGATGCGGTAGGCGTCGAGCTTGGTCTGGCGGTAGCGCTGGTTGTCATGCGCGAACAGCGTGCGCTCATGCTCCTCGTTGGCGAAGGCCTGGACGACGCGCATGCCGCCGACATTCTCCTCGATGCGGACGTTGAAATCGCCGACACGCCGGTAGAGCGCCTGCCAGTTGCGCTCCATGCGGTCGCCGTAGCGCATCGTCACCCAGGCGATCAGAGGCACGATCACCGCCGTGATCAGCGCCAGATGCATGTTGACCGTGAACATCAGCACGAAGGCGCCGGCGAACGTCATGATGGCGATGAACAGGTCCTCGGGGCCATGATGCGCGATCTCGCCGATCTCCTCGAGATCCTTGGTGACGCGACCGACGAGATGGCCGGTCTTGTGGTTGTCGTAGAAGCGGAACGACAGTTTCTGCAGATGATCGAAGCTCTTGCGCCGCATCTCGGTCTCGATGTTGATGCCAAGCATGTGGCCCCAATAGGTGACGACCGCCATCAGCACCGTGTTGAGCAGATAGATTACCAGCAGCCCGGCCGAGGCGATGATGATCAGCGTCCAGTCCTGCCGTGGCAGGAGCTGGTCGACGAAGGTGCGGACCGCCATGGGAAAGCCGAGTTCGAGCAGGCCGGCCAGCACCGCGCAGGAGAAGTCGAGCGCGAACAGCCCCTTCCAGGGCGCGTAATAGGACAGGAAACGTCTGATCATCGAGGTGAACCGCAAGCTGTCTTGATGGACGCGGCGAGGGCACCGGCCGCCATCGATGGGCGCTGCTTACAATCGGCAGGGCAGGGTCGGCAATATGCCAGGGCCGACTTCATTGCCTGCCTTTCCACATCAGCGCCATGAAATAGGGGCCGCCGACGAAGGCGGCGATGAGCCCGGCCGGCACCTGCCAGGGAAAGATCAGCGTCCGGCCTGCCCAGTCGGCGGCAACGAGGATCAGCCCGCCTGTCATGGCCGAGGCCAGAAGCTGCGGCACGGCACGGCGGAAGCCGAGCATGCGCGCGAGATGCGGCGCCATCAGGCCGACGAAGCTCAGCGGGCCGATGACCAATGTCGCGGTTGCGGTGGCCAGCGCGGTAAGTGCCAGCAGAATGGCGCGAACCCGTCCAAGCCGCAGGCCAAGGCCACGCGCGGCAGTTTCGCCGAGCGGCACTATATCGAGCCAGCGCGCCGTCAGCGGCGCCAGCGCGAGGACGGCGACCGCGACCGCAGCGGCAGTGAAGGCATCATTGGGCGTTGCGCGATAGGTCGATCCCGATAGCCAGGCGAGCAGGAAGCCCGTGCGCGGATCGCCGCTGGCCAGAAGCAGCGCGGCGAAGGCCGACGCGACCGTCGCCACGGCGACGCCGGCAAGCAGCAGCCGCGCCGGCGACAGTGCATTGCGCCGCCCGACCAGCACGACGATCGTCAGCGCCAGCAAGGCGCCCGCGAGTGCGGCGCCGAGCATTGCCGCGCGGTCGAAGCCGTCGCTGAGCAACAGCAGCGCCAGCACGCCGAAAGAGGCGCCGCCGGAAATGCCGAGCACTTCGGGTGCTGCCATCGGGTTGCCGGTCATGCGCTGCATCAGCGTGCCGGCGACCGCGAGCAGGACGCCCGCCGACAGGGCGACGACGACGCGAGGCGCGCGCAGGGCAAGCAGCTCGGTCAAATCCTCGGATGCGATCCAGTGCCAACCGCCTGCGCCACGGCCAAAGCCCATTGCGACGACAACCGCGAGGATGAGCGCCAGCAGGCCGGCGATCAACGGCAGGCCGTTTGTCGGCAGGCGTACGGACGACATCATATCGGCCTGCCTTTCGGGGGTGGTTCGCATTCGCGGCAACAGGAACAGCAGCAGCGGCGCGCCGAGCAAAGCGGTCGCGGTGCCGGCGGGGGTTTTGCCGGCGAACGGCAGATG
>NZ_RZPW01000456.1:0-5162 GCF_003998455.1 Mesorhizobium sp. M7A.F.Ca.CA.001.08.2.1
GATTTTATGGCGGTCGGCGGGACAGCGCCCCCCCTCTGGCCTGCCGGCCATCTCCCCCTCAGGTGGGGAGATCCGCTGTCATCATCTTCTTCGCAAATCCCGAACGTGACAGGAATGGCGGAGCGGCGAAGCTGCCAATCTCCCCACTTGAGGGGGAGATGTCCGGCAGGACAGAGGGGGGGCGCCACGGAACACCGTGGAACGAGAGGCAGCTCTACTTCCCCACCGCCGCCTCATAGACATCAGCCTTGAACCCGACCATAACCCGGTCGCCTACCTCCAGCACCGGCCGCTTGATCATGGTCGGCTTGGCCAGCATCAGCGCCTTGGCGCTCTTCTCGTCGAGACCCTGCTTTTCCTTGTCCGGCAGCTCGCGGAACGTCGTGCTCGCCTTGTTGAGCAGCTTTTCCCAGCCGACCTTGCCCGCCCAACCATCCAGCCGCTTCGCGTCCAGTCCCTCGGCCCTGAAATCGTGAAACCGGTAGGCTACGTCATGGCCTTCCAGCCAGACGCGCGCCTTCCTGACCGTGTCGCAAGTGGTGATGCCGTACATGGTGATCGTCAAAAGCGTGCTTCCTTGGCTGACTGTCGAATCCGTTCCACAGACTAAACCACCCTTTCCGCTTTGCCAGAGCCGTTGCCATATCTCCGTTCCACATGACGGCCAGGACAATGTCCCGGCCGTCTAATTTCCTGATCCTGCAGCGACGTGAGCCGGAAGCCGGGGTTCGGCCCTAGTAGTAGAAGCGCTCTTCGGTGATCTTGCCGTTTTTGACCGTGTAGAGGCCGACTTCATCCATGGTGACACGCTCGCCGGTAGCCTTGGGCGTTATGTCGAACTTGAAGCGCACCGCGAACTGGTCGCCATTGACATAGGGGCCTTCGACAGAGCCGCCATGGACTTCATTGTTCTCCTGCCACCACTGGCCCTTCTGCCTGAGAGCCTCCTTGCCACGGGAGATGGCCATCGGCCCCTCCATGGCTTCGTAGCTCACGATATCGTCGGAATTGTACTTCTCGGCGGCAGCTTCGTTCTCGCCCTGCTTGAGCAGCTCGGTAAAATCCTTGGCAATTTCCGCGATGGTCATTTTCGTTCCTCCTGTTCAGACGCATTTAGGTAGGGAACAGCCTGCTGGCCTGCCATCGTCGGACCGCGCCGTAGCTGACAAGCCATGTCAGGATGATGGTCCCCGCGGACATATGACGATGATTTGAGGCGTTTACATCGCGGGCCGGGCATCGTCCTGGCCCGTCAATTGCCAACGGTGAGGCACCTCATAGCGACCTTCCTGGATGAAGCTCTGGACGAGCGCGAAATCCCGCACTGTCCAACTGATGGGCTCAATCGCCCTTTCGCGAATTTTGGGCACTCCCACTTTGTCGCGAAGCAGCGTGACATGCGGTTCAATGGATTTTGTGAGAAAGAGCTTTAACGGGCTATCCGAAATCACTGCCGTCAGGTTTCGCCAGAATTCTTGCAGCGAAGGATTGCCGTCGCTGTTGCGTAAAACAAGCGCGCCACCGCCAAAAGCGCACAAACGATCAAAAGAAACGTCGAATGGTTTTGCGACAATCATCGAGCCTATGTGGTGAGCGAGTTCTACCAAGCCCTCCGGCAATCCGTCATGGTCGCCGAGTCCAACAAGCGAGATGTGATCGGCAATTGTTTTCCCTTTCAGCCCGAGTTCCTGGCGCCAAGCGGTTGCTTGTAAAGCGATAGGGTCGGCGATGGTGCCATCCATCAGGTGACAGAAGAACAACCGATCAGTGCGACGACGCCTGTTCCGCTCATGCCAGTTGAAAGATGTTTGACCGTTTTCGGCTGTGTTGAATGTGGGCAGTTCGTTCATGTCCTTCCTCCTTTTGCGCCACCCATCCCCGCCAAGCCGGAGATTTTAGAACAAAACGGGAACATGGCAAGCGGAAATGAGCGAACGGTCGGTCGTGCTTTCCGGATCATCGCCCGCGAGTTCAACAGTCGAAGAAGCTCTGCTGAGGGTGGCTTGAAACCTACGTCCTTGAGAAATCGTCGATCGCCCGATCGGCATAGTCGCGACCGTTGCCCGACTGCTTGTGGCCGCTGAACGTGCGACGTGTGCTCCGTTTCAGGTATCGATGAACTAACCTGGCAGCACTGGGCAGTGGGCGCCACGGCGTAGGCTGATATGCGCCACGTCGCCGACCTGGAAGCGAAAACCCTCGGCCTGGCGCGGCGCGTCGATGACGACAGGTGCGCCCTGCCCGAGTTCGGCATGCAGGCGCAGCGTGCGGCCGTGAAAGACGACGCTGTTGACGCGCGCCGGTGCGGTGCCGGGCGCGGCCTCGGTCATCGCCAGCAAATCCTCCGGGCGCACGCCGATGGTGCGGGTAGCGCCCTCGGCAGGTGCCTCGCCGGTTTCAGAAATAGCCTCCAGCGGCAGGGTGCCGGCGGTGAAACGCAAGCGATCGCCATCGCGGCCGACAAACCGTGATTGCAGGAGATTCATGGTGCCGATGAAGCTCGCCACAAACTTCGTGGCAGGCCGGTCATAAAGTGTGGCCGGCGGTGCGATCTGCTCGATGCGGCCCTTGTTCATGACGACGATGCGGTCGGAAATCGACAGCGCTTCGGTCTGGTCGTGGGTGACCATGACGAAGGTGGTGCCAAGCCGCGACTGCAGCCGCTTCAGCTCAACCTGCATCTGTTCGCGCAGATGCGCATCGAGCGCCGACAACGGCTCGTCGAGCAGCAGCACGCGCGGCTCGCAGACGATGGCACGCGCGAGCGCGACGCGTTGGCGCTGGCCGCCAGACAGTTCGGAGACACGGGCGCCAAGCTTGTCGGCGAGACCGACCATGTCGAGCGCTTCGCCGGTGCGCTTAGCCTGTTCGGCTCCAGACAGTTTGCGCAGCGACAGACCGAAGCCGACATTTTCTGCAACATTCATGTGCGGGAACAGCGCGTAGTCCTGGAACACGGTGTTGACCGGCCGGTCGAACGGGCGAAGTGCCGTGATATCGCGGCCGTCTAGCAGCACCTTGCCGCTCGACGGGCTTTCGAAACCGGCGATGACGCGCAGACTGGTGGTCTTGCCGCAACCCGACGGCCCGAGCAGCGTGATGAACTCGCCGCTGATAATGTCGAGATCGACGGCGTCGAGCCCGACGATGCCGCCAGGAAAAATCTTCGAGACCGCCTGCAGCCGGACGAGTGGATCAGGCGCCATCGCGAACCTCGGACGGCTTCGTGGTGTTGACCCAGAGAATCTGGCACCGCTCGGCGCCCGGATTGCGGAAGGCATGCAAAAGCGTGCTCTTGAAGGCAAAGCTGTCGCCCGCCTTCAACCCGTATTTCGTCGAATCCACCACCAGTTCGACCTCACCGGCCAGCACGAAGCCGAATTCATGGCCGGCATGCGCATAGGCCTCGGCCGTGCCGCCGCCGGCTTCCACCGTCACCAGCATGCCGGTCAGCGTCGCGCCCGGCGGTGACAGCAGCGCCTTGGCAATGCCTTCCGATTTCACCGGGATTTGCCGCCGCTTGTCGGCACGCACGCAATAGAGATCGTTGGCCGCATCGTTGCCGTCGGCGATCAGCGCCGACGGCTCGATGTCGAGGGCGGCGGCGAGCGGCCAGATCACCTTGACGCGCAGCGAGGACATGCCGCGCTCGATCTGGCTCAATGCACCGATCGACACGCCGGCCTTTGCCGCAAGATCGGCCAGCGACAAATTGCGCTCCAGCCGCAGCGCCCGCACGCGCCGGCCGACGCGAACGTCGGCATCGTCCTTCGGCTTCCCAGCCGCTTCATCCAGCATGTCCATGCGTTAGTCCTCGTTTGCTTTCCCTTCTCCCCTTGTGGGAGAAGGTGGATCGGCGCGCAGCGCCGAGACGGTTGAGGGGTGTTCCAGCGGAGTGAGACGCTGGTGTTCCCTGGAGCACCCCTCATCCGTCGCCTTCGGCGACACCTTCTCCCACAAGGGGAGAAGGGGGAGCTTTATCCCCCCGCCTTGACCTTTTCGAACATCTTGGCGAGGTCGTCATTCTGTTTCATCGGTCCGGTGAAGATGGTGGTCTTCAGCATCACCTCCGGGTCGGACGGCAGCTGCAATTTCTCCAGCTCCTCCTTCGGCACCGCCGCGAAGGCCGAACTGGTCGAGCTGCCATAGCCGTAGGCCTCGATCAGGTATTTGCCGGAATCCGTCTCCAGCCGGCTGTTGATGAAATCATAGGCGAGGTCGACATTCTTGGCGTCCTTGAGCATCACGAAGCCGCAGGCCCAAGTCAGCATGCCCTCCTTCGGCTTCATGAACTCGACCGGCACGCCCTGCTTCTTGAGCGAGGTGGCCGACGCGTTCCAGGTCATGGCGGCGACCAATTGGCCGCTGGCCAGCGCCTGTTCGACGGAGGTCATGTCGGTGGTGTAGTTGGAGAGCAGCGGGCGCTGCTCGCGCAGCTTCTCGGCCACCTTGTCCATTTGCTCCGGCGTCATGTCGAACGGATTGACGCCGGCGAGCAGCGCCGCCACGACAGGCGTGTCATGCACCGCGTCGATCGTCGCCATGCGACCGGCATACTGCTTGTCCCACAAAAGGTTCCAGCTCGCTTCCGGGTTCTTCACCAGATCGGTGCGGTAGAGGATCGAGGTGTTGCCCCAGTCCCACGGCACCATCCAGACCTTGCCGTCGCCAGCCTGCAGGTCTGGCAGGTTCTTGAACACCGGGAAGATCGAGTCCCAGTTCTTGATGCGCTTGGTGTCGATCGGCTGCAGCAGGCCTTCCTTGTTCCAGCGCGCCACCTTGTCATAGCAGGGATGCGCAATGTCGGGTCGGAAGCCGGCCTTGACCTTGGTGAAGGCGTCATCGTCGTCACCGAAGATCGAGGCCTCGACGCCATCGGGATGCGCGGCAAGGAAGCTCTTGTTGAAGTCGGGCAGTTCATAGCCCGACCAGGTGAAATATTGCAGCTTGTCGCCGGCGAAAGCAACGGTCGACGACAGCGCCAGCGCGAACGCCGTCAATCCAGCGCAAACAGTCTTTGCAGAGATCGATTTCAGGTCGAATGCCATTGCAGTTCTCCTCTCTTGGTTTGTTTTGGTTGTGATGGATCCGCAGGCCTTGGCGCCGTGGCGGACAAGCCGCGATGGCGCAGGATTTCAGCTGCTGCAGCGATGACGAAGGAC
>NZ_RZPW01000457.1:0-5161 GCF_003998455.1 Mesorhizobium sp. M7A.F.Ca.CA.001.08.2.1
CCGTATAGGCGGCGTTTTCGCCGCCTATACGGTGTTCCCGCACGTTGCCTTGCGCATCGACAAGTTTCTTACCGGCGAAGGCGACACATTCCAGGTCGATATGGGACGCGACGCGCTGATCAATGGCGGCTGGTTTGGCGTCGGACCAGGTGAGGGCACAGTCAAGCGGGTCATTCCCGACAGCCATGCCGACTTCGTCTTCTCGGTCGCAGGCGAAGAGTTCGGACTGATCATGTGCTTCTTCATCATGTCGATATTCGCCTTCATCGTGCTGCGCGGCCTCAACACGGCGCTGAAGGAGCATGACGATTTCACCCGCTATGCGGTCGGCGGCCTCGTCACCGTCTTCGGCCTGCAGGCGGTCATCAACATGTGCGTCAACCTCCAGCTTGTGCCGGCCAAGGGCATGACGCTGCCGTTCATCTCCTATGGCGGCTCCTCGCAGATCGCCATCGCCATCTCGATGGGGATGGTGCTGGCGCTGACACGCAAGCGGCCGGAAAAGCGCAAGCAGATGGGCTTTGGCCTGTCGCAACGCGCCGTGCCGGCGGAGTGATATGGCCAGAGGCGTCATCCTTCTCGCGGCAGGCGGCACCGGTGGGCATCTTTTCCCGGCCGAGGCGCTGGCGCATGAGCTGAACGAGCGCGGCTGGTCGGTGCACCTGGCAACCGACGACCGTGCCGAGCGTTTCGCCGGCCATTTTCCGGCCGCTGCCGTCCACCCGATCCAGTCGGCGACGATGGGCTCGAAAAACCCTTTTGCCCTGCTTGGTGCCTTCTGGAAAATCTGGCGCGGCGTGCGCCAGGCTTCTGCCGTCATCGCCAGGATCAAGCCGGATGCCGTCGTCGGCTTCGGCGGCTATCCGACCTTGCCGCCGCTCTACGCGGCGACACGGCGCAAGGTACCGACCCTGATCCATGAGCAGAACGCGGTGATGGGGCGCGCCAACCGGGCGCTGGCCGGCCGTGTCGACGCCATCGCCGGCGGCTTCCTGCCGCAGGACAGCAGTGCTGCCGGGGTCAAGACGGTGACGACGGGCAATCCGGTCCGGCCTGCGGTGCTGGAAGCGGCCAAGACTGCCTATGCGGCATCTGCCGGGCATCAACCGTTCCGCCTGCTGGTTTTTGGCGGCAGCCAGGGCGCCCAATTCTTTTCCGATGCCGTGCCGGGAGCCATTGCGCTGCTTTCCAACGCCCAGCGCAAACGGCTGGTCATTACCCAACAAGCGCGCGCCGATGACGTGGCGCGGGTCAAGGCGGCCTATGCCACCCTTGGCGTCGCCGTCGAGGTCTCGCCCTTCTTCACCGACATGGCGGCACGCATGGCGGCCGCTCATCTGGTGATCTCGCGTTCCGGCGCCTCGACCGTCTCGGAGATCGCCGTCATCGGCCGGCCGGCGCTGCTGGTGCCTTACCCCCATGCGCTCGATCACGATCAGGCGGCGAACGCGGCGGCCCTTGCCGCTGCCGGCGGCGGCGAAGTGCATCCGCAATCCTCGCTCTCGTCCGAACGCATCGCAGCGCTTGTCGGCGGGCTGATGGACGACCCCGATCGGCTGACGGCAATGGCGGCGGGGGCGAAATCGGCCGGCAGGCCGGACGCGGCACGGTTGCTCGCCGATCTTACAGAGGCTATTGCGTCCAAAAAAACCGTTTCGGATTTCAGGAAGGGGACGCAAGCATGAAGATGCCGCAGACCATCGGCCTTGTGCATTTCATCGGCATTGGCGGCATCGGCATGAGCGGCATTGCCGAAGTGCTGCACAATCTCGGCTACAAGGTGCAAGGGTCCGACCAGGCCGAAAGCGCCAATGTGCAGCGGCTGCGCGACAAGGGCATTGAATGCTTCGTCGGCCATAGGGCCGAGAATCTCGGCGATGCCGAGGTGGTGGTCGTCTCGACGGCGATCAAGAAATCCAACCCTGAGCTGAAGGCCGCGCGCGAAAAGCTGCTGCCGATCGTGCGCCGGGCCGAGATGCTGGCCGAACTGATGCGCTTTCGCCAGGCGGTGGCGATCGGCGGCACGCATGGCAAGACGACGACGACCTCGATGGTGGCGACCTTGCTCGATGCGGGCGGGCTCGATCCGACCGTGATCAATGGCGGCATCATCAATGCCTACGGCACCAACGCCCGCATGGGCGACGGCGAATGGATGGTGGTCGAGGCCGACGAGAGCGACGGCACCTTCCTGAAACTGCCGGCCGAGATCGCGGTCGTCACCAACATCGACCCCGAGCATCTTGACCACTATGGCAGCTTCGACAAGGTGCGCGAGGCGTTCCGCCAGTTTGTCGAGAACGTTCCGTTCTACGGTTTTGGCGTGATGTGCACCGATCACCCCGAAGTGCAGGCGCTGGTCAGCCGCATCGAGGACCGCCGGGTCATCACCTATGGCGAGAATGCGCAGGCCGACGTGCGCTTTACCAATCACCGCATGTCAGGTGCCATTTCGGAATTCGACGTGGTGATCCGCGACCGCAAGACCGGCGGCCAGACTGTCATAGCAGGCCTGCGCCTGCCGATGCCCGGCCGTCACAACGTCTCCAACGCGACGGCAGCAATCGCGGTCGCGCACGAACTCGGCCTGTCGGCCGAGGCGATCAAGAAGGGCCTGTCGTCCTTCGCCGGCGTCAAGCGCCGCTTCACCCATACCGGTTCGTGGGACGGCGTCGAAATATTCGACGATTACGGCCACCATCCGGTCGAGATCTCGGCGGTGCTGAAGGCGGCGCGCAGCGCCACCCAGGGTCGTGTCATCGCCATTGCCCAGCCGCATCGCTTCACCCGGCTGCATGATCTGTTCAACGAGTTTTCCACCTGCTTCAACGACGCCGACACAGTAATGGTGGCGCCGGTCTACGCGGCCGGCGAAGAGCCGATCGACGGCGTCAGCTCGGACGCGCTGGTGTCGCGCATCCGCGCCGGCGGTCATCGCGACGCGCGCTACATCGAGGGCCCGGCGGCGATTGCGCCCATCGTCCGTGACCTGGCCAAGCCGGGCGATTTCGTCGTCTTCCTTGGAGCCGGCAACATCACCCAATGGGCCTATGCGTTGCCCAAGGAGCTTGGCGGGACCGTCTCATGATGCACGGCCAGGCCCTGATCGACAGACTTGGCGACCGGCTTGCCGGCCTGCGCGGCCGCCTGACGCCGAACGCCGAGATGGACAAGATCACCTGGTTCCGTGCCGGGGGTCTGGCAGAGGTGCTGTTCCAGCCGGCCGACGAGGAAGACCTTGCAGCGTTCCTCAAAGCCGTTCCCGAGGAGATACCGCTGACGGTCGTCGGCGTCGGCTCCAACCTTCTGGTCCGCGATGGCGGCATCGAGGGCTTTGTCATTCGGCTTTCGGCCAAGGGCTTCGGCGATGCCGAGGTGATTTCGCCAATCAGGATCAAGGCGGGAGCTGCGACCCCCGACAAGCGCGTCGCAGCGGTGGCGCTCGAGGCCGGCATTGGCGGCTTTCATTTCTACCACGGCATTCCGGGTGCAATCGGCGGTGCGCTGCGAATGAATGCCGGCGCCAATGGCGTCGAGACGCGCGAGCGCGTCATCGAAGTGCGAGCACTCGATCGCAAGGGCAATGTGCAGACGCTGAGCAATGCCGATATGGGATACGCCTATCGCCATTCGGCGGCTCCTTCCGGGCTGATCTTCACCTCCGCCGTGTTCGAAGGCTTTGCCGAGGACAGGGCGACCATCAAGGCTGCGATGGAGGCCGTGCAGAACCATCGTGAGACCGTGCAGCCGATCCGCGAGAAGACCGGCGGCTCGACCTTCAAGAATCCCGACGGCACATCGGCCTGGAAGGAGATCGACAAAGCGGGCTGCCGCGGCCTGATGATCGGCGGCGCGCAGATGTCGCCGATGCATTGCAACTTCATGATCAACACCGGAACCGCGACCGGCTACGACCTTGAATATCTCGGCGAGACGGTGCGCACGCGGGTGCTGGAGAATTCCGGTATCCGGCTGCAATGGGAAATCAAGCGCATCGGCAATTTCCGGCCAGGGCATGCCGTTCAGGAGTTTCTCGGGCAGCTCCTTTAAGGTGCGCTGATATTCAGGTGATGCTCCGCTCCGGTTCTCGAAAGCCATCGTTTTCGACTCGGCCTGACCTGAATCTCGACACACCTAGCGCGTGTTGAAGTTCATGTGATGCATGAACTTCAACGAGGCGAAAAACGGTCCGCGACCGTTGCCGCAAAGACTCAACGACACGCTTTTCGCATCCATTTTCTCAGAAAGTGAATCTCTCGGAATCGTAAGCACTTGCCAGTGAATCAACTCTCTGATTCTCTGCTCGAAAGCGTTTCCTGATTTGAGTCGTTCGACGCGTTTTCAGCGTTTTCCGTCTGGGGGGCAACCTGCCGGGAGACTCTGACTCAATGTTGCGGAAAATCTGGTTTTGGTCCGCCGTGAGAGAGGGGATGCCGGGGAATGAAAAACAAGCATGTGGCCGTCCTGCTGGGTGGTTTTTCGTCCGAGCGGCCCGTGTCCCTGTCCTCCGGAAAGGCTTGCGCCGATGAGCTTGAGAAGGAAGGTTACCAGGTCACCCGCGTCGATGTCGGGCGCGATGTCGGCTCCGTGCTTGCCGAGCTCAAGCCCGATGTCGCCTTCAATGCGCTGCACGGCCCCTTCGGCGAGGACGGTACCATCCAGGGCATCCTCGAATATCTCGGCATTCCCTACACCCATTCCGGCGTGCTCGCCTCGGCTCTGGCCATGAACAAGGAGCAGGCCAAACGGGTTGCCAAGGCGGTCGGCATCGTGGTCGCCGAATCGAAGGTCGCCAGCCGCTTCGCCATCCAGAACAAGCATCCGATGAAGCCGCCCTATGTGGTCAAGCCGGTCAATGAGGGTTCAAGCTTCGGCGTCGTCATCGTGCATGAAGGCCAGTCGCATCCGCCGCAGGTTCTTGGCTCGTCGGAATGGAAATATGGCGATACCGTCATGGTCGAGCGCTACATTCACGGCAGGGAGCTGACCTGCGCGGTGATGGGCGATGTGGCGCTGGGGGTCTGCGAGATCATCCCGACCGGCCATTCCTTCTACGACTATGATTCAAAATATGTCGCCGGGGGATCAAAGCACGAATGCCCCGCAAAAGTTTCACCGAATATTTACCAAAAAATACAAACACTGGCGCTCAAGGCTCACC
>NZ_RZPW01000458.1:0-5155 GCF_003998455.1 Mesorhizobium sp. M7A.F.Ca.CA.001.08.2.1
GCCTGCAAGCCATTCTTCATCGTGATTCCGGAGGTGAGCAGCGCCGCTGCTGCTCCCGCTTCATAGGTGCCGAAGCCGGCGACGCCTTGCACCGGCAGTATGGCGGCTCCTTCGGCCCCAACGACGCCTGGAAAGGCGGTCGAAAAGGATGTCCCCAGCAGCATTGCCAACAACCATCCCTGCACAGCGAGCTTCAGGGACCAGTTCGCGATCGTCCACCACCAGCCATAGCGCGAGCGCCCGGTTGCTTCGGTGAACACATCTCGGAGCTTGCCGAGCTTCGCCACGATCTTGCCGCGGCCGGCCCAGTCATGCGGCGCACGCGCCCAGCGCGGCAGGTACCAGGCGGCGACGATCAAGACGGCCCCGCCCGCAATCCTAATCGCCAGATGCAGGCCCGGCCACACCACCAGGGCCAGCACGCCGACGACGAAGGCGTCCTGCAGCCTGAACCACAGCAGTGAGGCGCTGGCGCGCATGATCGGTATGCCGAAGACCTGGCGCAGGAGCAGGGGAAAGGCCGTCTCGCCGCCGCGAAAGGGCACGACATTGATCATCGCATTGTGGATCAGAATGACGCGCAGGCAGGCGCCGAAGCGGCCATGCACCTCGTCGCGGAACTCGTCGCAGACGCGCAGCGCACGCAAGACATAGGTGACGAAGAACGCGATCGTCGCCACGGCGAAGGTGCCGGGCGTGATGCGGGCAAAGGCGTCGCCGACCATGCGCCAGCGCGAGTCGCTGGCGAGCCAGGCCAGCAGGGCCAGCGTCACAATGATCGAAATCGCTCGTTTCAACAATTCCTCCGGTCACAACCGTCGAATTCCGCCAGCCATAGAGATATTTGAGCTTGCTGGCCGGCTTGTCTCGCTTAGCTTGCTGCGTTGGGCAGGCGAGGGCGGGTCGGCAAGGTCGCTGACCGTCGCCGGATTTCCAACGTTTGCCTGATCCCCAGCCCATAAGCCCAACGGCCTGACCAGATCAAGGCCGGCTGATTTCATAAATCAGGAGGTTGTCCGAATCCAGCCGCTTGGTCCCGATCTTGTTGAGATAGTCGATCACCCCGTCATGATGCTCGATGAACGGCCGTTTCTGACTGTCTTCGGCATCCTTTGCCACGCCGAACCAATCCGCGCCTTGCGTGCGAAGTTCCTCAAGCTGTGCTATCGCGATGGCATCGTCCTCGACGAACCTGGACCACTCCACGTCGCCGCCACCAGGCGGAAACACCCACCCGCGCGCCCTGCTGTAATAGACTGCGACAGGATCTCCCACCTCCGGAGCGATGGCCACGACAAGATCGCCAGGTTGGGCCCTGCGCGCCAACTCGTCGCCAAGCAACTTTCCATTCATGGCGAAGGGCGCCTTCATGGTCCGGACGAGGGGAAAAGTCGACCAGACAAGCATAGCGGCCGCGATGCAAATCGACCGCAGAATTACCCCAGGAGACGGAACGGTTTTGGCTCCAAGCGTCGCCAGGACGACCGCGCCACGGCCGCAAAACATCGCAAATGGCACATGGAATATATGATAGTTCCATGGATTGGTCGTGATCTCACGTGCCGCAGCGAGATAAACAACAGAGGCCGCTGCAAGCCATATGAAAGGTATGGCCGAAAGAGCGCGTTCTTTCGATTCCGCGACTGGCTGGGGCGGCATCCAGAATCCGACCGCCATCAAAATCATGAACGGATAGCCATAAAACCACCAGACCGACGTGTTCCAAACAGATTTGAAATAGAAATCGTTGTTGAAAAACGTCCAGAATCCAGAATCCCAGATGTATCCGCTGCCCGCGACATGAAAGGGCGGATAGGTTCGCCCGAGATAAATGGCCCAGCTGTAGTAGGCGCCGATGACGAACAGGCTGACCAGTCCGCTTATGAATACTTTGGCCGCATGCTTTCGCCGATTTTGCAAAAGCCAGCAAACCATCAGATAGAATATGACGCCTCCAGCAGCCAAACCCGGTGGTTTTGCAAGCACACCGAGGGAAAAGCTGGCTGTGGCGAAGGGGAGCAGCCACGCGCTGCCTCCCGTCCAGTATTTCGTGAAAAGCCAGACGCCCAAGGTTACCAGAGCCAGCATCGAGGGGTCGGGAAGGAACGAGCTGTCGATCATGATCGCCGCCGGCATCAGCGCATAGGCAAGTGCCGCGGCGTGGGCGTGCGTCTCGCCCCAGCATAGCGCCGTTAGTCTGTGCAGTGAAAACACCGTCACCAAGCCGAAAAGGGCCGCAATCATGCGGCCGAACCAGTCGTGCCAGCCAAAGAGTTGGTAGAGTATGGCGGTCAGATAGCTGACGATCTGGAACTCGCGGCCCTGATAGCTTGGCCCGGGCCCGGTCCAGCTGACCTCGGGGAAGAAGATGTTCCAGCTGCGCTGCTGGAAATTGTCGGCCATCATCGCGGTACTTGTTTCGCGCCAGCTGAAGGCATCGACCAGCGGCAAGGTTATGTTGTGGAACCTGAACAGGATCGCAATGAACAGTATCCCCAGCAAGATCGCCATGTTGGGGCTCACGGTGTTGCGAGCAGTCGTTTCCCGGACGGTCGACTGCTGCCGGTATTGCTGACCTTCGGCCTGGTTCAATTCCGGGTCGCCCGCCATTTGAAACCGCGTCCTCCCTCACGTCTGCGGATGTTGCTTTTGAGTGCGATTGTCAGAGTTGGGCAGAGCATATGACACATTTCTTAATTTTGACGACAGCGGGATGCGCACATCTGGAACGGTTGTTGTCCGTCCGCTCGCAAAGGTTGACATCACCGTTCTCGCGACTGTTAAATAGTTCATACGGCTGTCAGAGCGATGATAGTGCTACCTTGGGCAAAACGGGCATGCGAACGCCAATTGTACTGACAGCTCTGACCGGATTGCCACCGCATGGTGTCGACGGTCGACGCAAACATTGTGGGTTCGCAACTTGTATGCAACTCATGTTTCTCCTGGCCCTCTGCGGCCAGACGGCGCTTTCGGGAACGGCGCATGCGGCTGCCGCCAAAGACGGCAGACCAGCGGGAATGGTCATCGCACCGGCTCCAACTGCCTACGAGCTGCAGCTTCTTTATGCCGACCGCACATGGATATGGAAAAACGGCGCGGCCTTTTTCGCGCAGGGCAATCGACGTCTCCAGGCCTGGACGTCCGGGCAGGACACCGCGTCTGTCGCGGAGGGCAGATGGCTGGTGACCAAGGACGGCAAGATGTGCATGGAGCTCGCCTGGCGATCGAAGGGCTACACCGGCGAGCAGCACCGCACCTGCTACAGCCACCGCATTCAGGGCCGGAATATCGAGCAACGCAAGGATCCGGACGGGGAATGGTACGGTTTCAAGCGATCTCCCGAGGATCCTTCCGACGAATACAAGAAATTCGAAGCAGGCGACACCAAGGGCGCGCAGTTCGAAGTGACCCGCAAGCTGGTCGATGCCAAAAAGTAGGCCGCTTCCGGCCGCGCTGAGATGGCTTGGCTGTTCTCCCCGTGCGCCTGTTGTGGAACCCGCGAATCGCTTATGGTTGAGTGGCTCGGCAGGCGCGATCGGCGCGCCGATCGCATTTAGTCGCATTCAACTGCATCGCCCGGACGACAAGACGATGGCCTGCCATACGGTTTTGATGAAATTTAATAATTAGTGATATCTAATATAACGTGTGATGTGCGAGTGGTCACTCATGCGGCGTGGAAGCGGCCCAAGTATAGTATGTCGCAATGCGCCCCTGGCTTATACTTGATAGCAAGGGACAGAGGATGAGAAATTCCGCGAGCGTATTTCGCTCAAGCAAGAATGTCGTGTCTATTGCCGCGGCTGTGGCGCTGAGCTCTATGGTTGCAGGTTGTCAAGGTATGGACGCAACTGAAACCGGTTCGGTCCTTATCAGGCCCATCGTCCACCCGGTCCGCAGTCAGCCCGCGGTCCAGCCCGTGCAGGCCAGATTTCTCGTGCGCTCGCTCCGGGCCGACCTTCCGATCCAGATGACAAGCACAATAGGGACCGAAAGTGCCTACGCCTTTGCACCGCCGCAACGGATCAAAGCCAGCACGCCGGCGCCGGTGAACATCTCGTTCAATCCGGGCGATGGCAGCACGTTCTCGGGCGGCTCGCCTTATATCTGCAGCCCTAGCGGATTTGGCCAGCGCGCGAGCTGTCACCCCCGCTATCTCTGACCCGTCGGGCGACGACCGGCGCTGCCGCCCTCACTGGCGGCAGTTTCATGGGCCTGGTCTTCAGTCCGAAAAAGGGAGCGGCCGTCCTGACAATCGTATCGATGTCTGAAAGCTCCGGCACAAAGCCAAGATGTTCGCGTGCGCTTCCCGGATCGGCGTAGAGCTCCGCCGGATCTCCGGGGCGTCGGCTCCTGAACACTGCCGGAACCGGCCTCGACGTCATTCGGCCGACCGCCTTGACAATCTCCTTGATGGAGACGCCCCGCCCTGTGCCGAGATTGACCGCAAGGCTTCGCCCGCCACCCTCGAGATGCATGAGCGCTTTCAGGTGGGCGCGGGCCAGATCGGTGACGTGGATATAATCCCTTACGCAAGTGCCGTCCGACGTGTCGTAGTCGGTGCCGAAAACCTCGATCGCGTCGATGATGCCCGATGCGGCCATGAGCACTCTGGGAACCAGATGGGTTTCCGGCGAATGCCACTCACCGAGCTCGCCATCGGGATCGGCGCCACAAGCGTTGAAATAGCGCAGGATCGCAAATTTCATTCCGTATGCGGACGCATAGTCGCCGATGATCTGTTCGCCGATCAGCTTGGTGCGCCGCCCATAGGGGCTGATCGGATTTTGCGAGGAGGTCTCGCGAACCGGCAACGCCTCCGGCACGCCGTAGGTCGCACAGCTGCTGGAGAAGATGATGTTTTCGATCGAACTCGCGCGTGCGGCATCGAGCACCGCGATGGTGCCTGTCACATTGGTCGAATAATATTCGGCCGGCTCGCGAACGGACTCTCCGACATAGGCCAGCGCAGCAAAATGGATCACGGCCGTCGGCCGGTGCGTTTCCATCGCCCGCCGCAGTGCATCCCGATCCCGGATATCGCCGACGACAAGCGGCCCCCAGGCGACGGATCTCTCATTGCCGCGGCTCAGATTGTCGAAAACCACCGGCATGTAGCCGGCGGCGGCCAACTGCTTGCAGGTGTGGCTGC
>NZ_RZPW01000459.1:0-5155 GCF_003998455.1 Mesorhizobium sp. M7A.F.Ca.CA.001.08.2.1
GTCCCGTATCCGCGCCCAGGGACCACCCAACACGCGGCTTGTGTCGAGGATATGGCGGGCAAAGCCGCTCCAGTTGGCCTCGCCGGTTCCGGCCAGATGATAGATGCCGGATGTGGCGGCGCCCTCGTGCAGCTGTGCCGCCGCATGCAGGATTGCGTCGGCGATATCAAGTGCCGATGTTGGATTTCCCCACTGATCGGCCACCACCGCGATCTCGTCGCGGTCGGCGGCCAGCCGCAGCATGGTTTTCACGAAATTCTTGCCGAACGGGCTGTAGACCCATGCCGTGCGCAGGATCAGATGGCGCGGATTGGCCGATGCAACCGCCTGTTCGCCGGCAAGCTTGGAGGCGCCATAGACGCTGCGCGGTGCAGTGGCGTCGGTCTCGACATAGGCGCCAGGGGCGGTGCCGTCGAAGACATAGTCGGTCGAAAGATGGATGATGGGAACGCCAAGCTCCGCCGCGGCTTGCGCCACCTTGCCGGCGCCGACGGCGTTCACCGCGAATGCCAGATCGGGCTCGTCCTCGGCCTGATCCACCGCCGTGTAGGCGGCAGCCGACACGACGATATCCGGCTTCGCGGCCGCGATGGCTTCGATCACCGTGTCGGGTCTTGCAAGGTCGAGTTGCGGACGGCCAATGGCGATGACCTCAACGCCGGCGGCCGCCTGGCCGGCCTCCAGAAGGCTTGCCGCGACCTGTCCGTCGCGCCCGGTGACAACCAGCCTCACGCCGCCCCCTTGCGTGCTTCGCCCAGCCGTTCACCGGCATAGCGCTGCTCGCGGATCGGTCCCCACCACCATTTGTTGTCGAGAAACCAGTCGACGGTCTTGGCGAGGCCGCTGTCGAAATTCTCATTGGGCGTCCAGCCCAGGTCCCGGCCTATCTTCGAGGCGTCAATGGCATAGCGGCGATCGTGACCGGGGCGGTCGGTGACGAAGGAAATCAGGTCGCGATAGCTCTTGCCCCCTGCCCGCGGCCGCCTGCTGTCGAGCAGATCGCAGATCGTCTCGACGACGCCAAGGTTCGTCCGCTCGGAATTGCCGCCGACATTGTAGCTTTCGCCCGGCAGTCCCCTGGTCGCGACAAGTTCCAGCGCGCGTGCGTGATCCTCGACGAACAGCCAGTCGCGCACATTGGCGCCGGCGCCATAGACCGGCAGCGGCTTTTCGTCGAGCGCATTGAGGATGACCAGCGGGATCAGCTTTTCGGGAAAGTGATAGGGTCCGTAATTGTTCGAGCAATTGGAAAGCACGACCGGCAGGCCATAGGTTTCGTGCCAGGCCCGCACCAGATGGTCCGAGGCCGCTTTCGAGGCGGAATAGGGCGAGGATGGCGCATAGGGCGTTTCCTCGACGAACATGCCGCCATCGAACGGAAGATCGCCAAACACCTCATCGGTCGAGACATGATGGAAGCGGAAATGGCTCTTCCTGTCCTCGGGCAAGCCGCGCCAGTACTCCAGCGCGGCATTGAGCATCTTGTAGGTGCCGACGATGTTGGTCTCGATAAAAGTGCCCGGCCCATCGATCGAGCGGTCGACATGGCTCTCGGCGGCAAGGTTCATGACGATGTCGATATCGTCGCGCCGGAGGATGTCGAGCACGGCCCTTTCGTCGCAGATATCGGCCTGCGCGAAGCGATAATTGTGTGCGTTCTCGATCGGCCGCAGCGAGGCCAGGTTTCCCGCATAGGTCAGCTTGTCGAGATTGGTCACCCGATAGGCCGGGTTGGCGCATAGATGCCGGCACACCGCCGAACCGATAAAGCCAGCACCGCCCGTCACCAGAAAATTCATGCCGCTGTCCTCAAATAACCCATCAGGCGAACACCTCGGCGGCAGCCAGCAGCGGCGCCTTGAGGTCCTTGTCCGAGAGCTGGAACCCGCCGGTCAATGACGGCCATTCGATGCCGATGGCGGGATCGTCGAAACGGATCGACCGGTCATGCGCCTGCGAATAGGTGTCGGTCACCTTGTACAGGACCTCGGTGTCGGGCACGAGCGTCACGAAGCCGTGCGCGAAGCCTTTCGGCACCAGAATCTGGTTGCCCTTTTCGGCCGACACTTCGAGAGCGACCCATTTTCCGAAGGTTTTCGAACCGCGGCGAATGTCGACCGCAACGTCGAGAATGCTGCCCCGGATGACGCGCAGCAGCTTGTCCTGGGCGCGCGGCGCAAGCTGGTAATGAAGCCCTCGCAAGACGCCCGCCGCGGCGGAATAAGAATGATTGTCCTGCACGAAAGCCAAGTCTATGCCGGCCTGCGAAAAGCGCTCGGCATTGTAGGTTTCGACGAAGAAGCCGCGCGCGTCGCCATGTCGCTTCGGAACGATTTCCAGAACGCCATCGATGCCAAGGGGCCTGACTTCCAGCACCTAGGCCTCCGACAGGTCGACGACACGCCGGCGCAGATAGGCGGCATATTCGTTCTTGCCCAAATGATCGGCGCGACGCAGAACCTGGTCCACAGTCAGCCAACCCTGTTCAAAGGCGATCTCTTCGGGACAGGCGACCTTGATGCCCTGGCGGTGCTCGATGGTGCGCACGAAGGACGAGGCCTCATGCAGGCTGTCATGGGTGCCGGTGTCGAGCCAGGCATAGCCGCGCCCCAACCGATGCACATGCAACTGGCCGCGCTCGAGGTAGACGTTGTTGACCGCCGTGATCTCGAGCTCGCCGCGCGCCGAGGGACGGATGGCAGGGGCAATGTCGACGACGTCGTTGTCGTAGAAGTAGAGACCGGTGACCGCCCAGTTGGATTTCGGCACCTGCGGCTTTTCCTCGATCGTCAGCGCCGTTCCCGTGGCCTTGTCGAAGGAAACCACGCCATAACGCTGGGGATCCTCGACATGATAGGCGAACACCGAAGCGCCCTTTTCGCGCGAGGCAGCGTCGCGGCAAAGCTGCGACAGCCCATCGCCGAAATAGATGTTGTCGCCGAGGATCATCGACACGTTGTCCTTGCCGATGAAATTGCGGCCGATGATGAAGGCTTCCGCCAGCCCGTTGGGCTGCGGCTGCTCGGCATAGGACAGGTCGAGCCCGAACTCCGATCCATCGCCAAGCAGATCGCGAAAAACCGGCAGGTCACGCGGCGTCGAAATGATCAGAATCTCTCGGATACCCGCGAGCATCAGAACGCTCAGCGGATAATAGATCATCGGCTTGTCGTATATCGGCAGAATTTGCTTAGAGACTGCTAATGTTAGTGGATAAAGACGCGTTCCACTGCCTCCAGCAAGGATAATTCCTTTCAAGAAGCTCTCCTTGACATGCCTGAACCCCCCGGTCCTAGCCGCCCGTGCTTAGGTTCCATGCACTGGCTTGTCAATCTCGGCGTTCGTCAAATGACTGGGTCACGATCCGGCGCCAATCCATGGCCAATTCAGGCGACGCATTGCTATCGTCTTGCCAAAGCCGGCCTGACGGGAACAAGCAGATTGTCATCAGGGGCGGCGGTCGACTCGCCTCTCTGGCTCAGCCGCTCAGCAAGTCCCTTGTGAAAGATAACGCCATTCATATAGGCGAAGGTCATCGCCAGTGCCGCCGTTCGCAAGGGATAATCGACCAGAGAATGAACGAGCAGAAACGATACTGAGAGAAACGCCATTTTCTGCAGCGGATCTCGCCGTGCCGTAACGGAAAACGCAAAAAGCAATATCGCGTAAGCTGCGACCAGAAAGACAACAGGAGCGCCACCTTCAAGTGCCAATTCCAGATAATCATTGTGGGCGTGATTGACGTAGGGCTTGAAGATCATCTCTCCCTTTTCGTAAATCTGATAGACCTTCGGAAAACTCCCAAAGCCGACGCCCGTCGCCCAGTTCTCTTCAATTCCCGCGATCGTCGTGCGGGCAAATTCGGCCCGTCCAAAGGCCGGGTCAACCACTTCCGCATCGATCTTCGTCCACGCCCCGATCGTGTAGAGTGAAAGCCCGATGAAGACAGCGGGTATTCCATACCCGCCCAGCCTCGAGCGCGCGGACAGAAAGACGACTGATACCATGGTGATCGCCAGCCCTATCAGAATACCGGCGCGCGAACCGGCGGCCAGAAGCAACAGCAGCAGCGTTATCAAGCCGAGCGACCCGGACAGAAGGTGCCCGCGAAACAGGCCGTAGTAGACAACGAAGGGGATGGAGACGAAGAGCAAAGCTGAAAAATGGTTCTGGTTGGCAAACAGTCCCGCATTGATCGTGAACGGCAACAAACCCTGTATGGCAACCGTATCGGAGAGTGAATACTGGATCGCCGCAGCCAATCCGTTACAGATGACACCCATGAAAAAGAAGGGCAGAAGGCCGTAGACCTGATCTGGGCGCAAGCGGGTGACGCTCAGAAAGAATGCAGCCATCGCCACGAAATACAACAGACACTCGATCGTACGTCCCACGCCGACACTGACGAAACGCAGCCCGGTTTCACCGCTCAGCCACGGATTTGCAAGTAGAACCTCAGGCCGCAATCCGCTCAACAGAGCGGCGGGCAGCGGCACGATTTGAAAACAGAACACGGCAAGGCCCAGAGCAAGCAACCACAGGGCCGAGCGAGGGATGCCGTGTTCCGACGGCCTTGAAAAGACGGCCGCGGCCGAGACGATCGCCGCCACCTCGATCAGCGCTTCGGTGTAGAGACCGCTTGCGGTGCCGCCGCCAATCAGCACCGACAGGAAAAGAACCGACCCAAGCAGATATTTTTCCCATTCCGTGGGCCGGGTTGACCGCTCTCTCAAGATGAAACTCTTTCGATGCTCAATTTGTGCATGACCAACGTGCCAACGTACCGAAATCGCCAACTCTCAGCGATGGCAGCTGTTTCCAGCCGCAACAATTGCATGGGACACGCGCTTGGTCCGATCGCGAAATCCAGGCTCAACTCCCGCCGATCGAACGTGCCTTCCGGAATGTCGAACCGAGCTATTTCGCCCGCCGGATCCGCGCATCTGATGGACCAGAACAACTGCTTGGGCAGTTTCAGGTTTCTCGCGGAAGCGATCAGGGAAATCCTGTAGGAGCCGGGAGGCAGTTCGACATATTGCTGGAGCGCGGCGTTCTTCACCGGCGTATTCAGAAATCGGACAGTCGCTCCGATATCGCCTTCGCCGGCATCGCGCGCCCCGGCAAAGGTAATTTCCAGACCGGAGCGGTCGCGAAC
>NZ_RZPW01000045.1:0-15672 GCF_003998455.1 Mesorhizobium sp. M7A.F.Ca.CA.001.08.2.1
TGCAGGCGCTCGCGGTAGCGCTGCTGGCTGGCTGTGAGGTGCGCGCGCATTGCCTCGCGCGCCGCTTCGGCATCGCCCGATGTGATCGCATTGAGGATCACCAGATGTTCGCGCTGCAGCCCGCGCTGGTAGCTGTCGGATTGCGCCAGTTCGGTCGACCAGGGCGAGGTCACGTCGCACGGAATGGCGCGCCGGCCGAGCACGTCGAGCATCTCGACATAGAATGGGTTGTTGGTCGCGCTGGCGATGGCGCGGTGGAAAGCGAGGTCGGCCGGGCCGGTCGGCTCGCTGGCAAGCAGCAGCCGCTCGAATTCGAAGAAGGCTTCCTGGATCGCCGCCTCCTGCGCGGCGTTGCGGCGAATAGCGGCGATCCCGGCCGACTCGATCTCGATTGCCAGGCGTACCTCGAGCACGTTGAGCGCGATCGAATCCTTGGCTCCCATGTCGGCGGCAAGCGCTCCGAACATCGTCGAGATATGCTCGGTGACGAAGACGCCGGCGCCTTGACGCGACTCGACCAGGCCGTCGGCGGCAAGCTTGGCCAGCGCCTCGCGGATGACGGTGCGGCTGACGCCGAAGGTCTCGGTCAGCTGGCCCTCGGTCGGCAATTTGTGGCCAGGCAGGATTTCGCCCGCCTGCAGCTGCTTGCGGATCGCCGCAACGACGGTCTCCGACAGCTTGGGTTTTCTCTCGACCCTGAGATCGGCGGATGCAGCGGACACGTGATGGTCTCCTAAAGCAATTCCAGGAAAAATGTGAAACGGTTTCCGTCCGGAATTGCGTCAAAACAAAGGGTTAGAGCAGTTCGCCGTTCCCGTGAACTGCTCTAGTGGAACAGGTGCGGCAACCACAACGAAATTTCCGGCACGTAGGTGACAAGCATCAACACAGCGAAAGCCGCCCCATAGAATGGCCAGATCGAACGCATCGCCGTCCAGATCGGGATCCGGCCGATCGCACAGCTGACGAACAGCACTGCCCCCACCGGTGGTGTGCACAAGCCGATGCCGAGATTGAGAATGAGGATCACGCCGAAATGCACCGGATCGACGCCGTAGGCCATGACCACCGGCAGGAAGATCGGCGTGGTGATGATGATCAGCGGCGACATGTCCATGAACGTGCCGAGGATGAGAAGTACGACGTTGATCAACAGCAGGATGACCAGCCTGTTGTCGGATACGGACTGCAGGAAGGCGACCAGAGCGGCCGGCACCCGGAGATAGGCCAGCAGCCAGCCAAAGGCGGCGGCGCAGCCGATGATCATCAGCACCATTGCGGTTGTGCGCACGGCAGCGGTGGTCGCGGTGACGAAGTCGTTCCAGCTCATTGAGCGATAGATCAGCAGGGTCACCAGGAAAGCATAGACGATGGCGATGCAGGAGCTTTCGGTGGCGGTGAAGACGCCGGAGCGAACGCCGCCGAAGATGATGCCGATCAGGATCAGCCCGGGAATTGCGGCAACGAGCAATTGCAGCGCCCTGCCGAAGCCGGCGAACGGCTCGGTCGGATAGGCGCGGCGGCTGGCGACCCAATAGGCCGTGACCATCAGAGATAGCGCCAGCAGCAGGCCCGGTATGATGCCGGCGGTGAACAGATCGGCGATCGAGATCCGGCCGCCGGCCGAAATCGAATAAATGATCATGTTGTGCGAAGGCGGTATCAGCAGCGCAATGATGGCGCCGACTGAAGTGATGTTGACAGCATAATCGACGCCGTAGCCGCGCGCCTTCATCTGCGGGATCATCAGCCCGCCGACCGCCGAGGCATCGGCCACCGCCGAGCCGGAAATGCCGCCGAACATGGTCGAGGCGGCGATGTTGACCTGGCCGAGCCCGCCTCTCAGGTGGCCGACCAACGCCCCGGCGAGCGCAACAAGGCGAGCGGCAATGCCGCCGCGCACCATCAGGTCACCGGCGAAGATGAAGAACGGGATGGCCATCAGCGAAAACACGCTGACACCGGAGTTGAGGCGCTGGAACACCACCAGCGGCGGCAGCCCCAGCACCAGAACCGTGGCGAAGCTGGCGACACCGAGGCAGAAGGCGATCGGTGTGCCGATGATCAGAAGAAAGACGAAGGTGCCGAACAGAACCGTCAATGCCATCTAGAGACCCTCCTCGCCCGTGGCGTATTGATCGGCATCGACCGGCAGTCCGGCAAAGCGCCCGGCAAGCCGCTCGAGCGAAAACAGGCAGACAAGCGCGCCGCCCAGGATGACCGGCAGGAAACTGACGCCGCCCGGGAAAGCGAGAGACGGCATCACCGTGTTCCATGTCAGCCGGGTGAGCTGGGCGCCGTAGACGATCATGCCGAGACCGAAGGCGAGCACGACGACATCCGAAATGCTGCGCAGTACCGCCTTTGCGGCGGGCGGCAGGAAATAGAGCAGCACATCGAAGCCCAGATGCGTGCGTTCGCGGACACCGACGGCCGCGCCCAAAAAGATGAACCACCCCATCAAAATCACCGAGAAGGGTTCCGTCCAGCTTGGCGAACTGTTGAGCACATAGCGTGAGAACACCTGCCAGAAGATGATCACGGTCATCAGCGTCAGGCCGATGCCGCTGACCCACAGCGCAAGCCTCGCCAGCATTGACAGCAGCCGTTCTATTGCCAGCCAGAATGGTTTCATATGCGCGCTTCCCCCTGGACGGTGGCGCGCAAGCTCGCGCCACCATTGCCGCGAACGGATTATTTGGTCGCCTGGATGCGCGCGGCGAGATCTTTCAACTCGGGGGTCGAGAGATATTTCTCGTAGACCGGCTTCATCGCATCGATCAGCGGCTGCTTGTCGATCTCACTGACCTTGACGCCGGCTTTCTCGACGATGTCGCGCGACTTCTTCTCCTGCGCGTCCCACAATTCACGCATCTTGACGACGCTGTCCTTGGCCGCCTGCCGCACGATCGCCTGGTCTTCCGGGGCGAGCTTGTCCCAGCTCGCCTTCGACATCACCAGAACCTCGGGCACGATCTGGTGCTGGTCGAGCGTGTAGTGCTTGGCGACCTCGAAATGCTTGGCGGATTCGAAGCTCGGCCAGTTGTTCTCGGCGCCGTCGATGACGCCTGTCTGCAAAGCCGAATAGACCTCGCCATAGGCCATCGGCGTGGCGTTGGCGCCCAACGCATTGACCATGTCGACGAACACGTCGGACTGGATGACGCGGAACTTCATGCCCTTCATGTCGGCCATCGAGGTGATGTCCTTCTTGGTGTTGTAGAAGGAGCGTGCCCCGGAATCGTAGAAGGCGAGACCGACAAGGTCGTGAGTCTCAAAGGCTTTCAGGATCTCGTCCCCGATCGGCCCGTCCATGACATGGCGCATATGCTCGACGGAGCGGAACATGTAGGGCAGCGACGGCACCGCGGTTTGCGGAACGATGCCGTTGAACGGCCCCATCGAGACGCGGTTGAGATCGATGACGCCGGTTTGCGTCTGCTCGATCGTGTCCTTCTCCTCGCCGAGCTGCGCCGAATGATAGACCTCGACCGAATAGCGGCCATTGGTGCGCTGCTTGATCAGCTCGCCCATATATTTGACCGCTTCGACGGTTGGATAGCCGTCGGGATGGGTATCGGACGACCGCAGCACGGTTTCGGCGTTGGCGATGCCGACCAGCAACGAGCCGAAAACGAATGTTACTGCCGTCAATTTCGAAAGATGCAACATGACTTCCTCCCTATGAAACCAAAACGCCCGGCTCAGAGCCGGTAGGCCTTTTTCGCAAGTGTATAAGCAAGCTCCCGCGCCAGCTCATGCGCCTCGTCCTCGCGCAGCCGATGCTCGGCGACGAGACGCGCCAGGAACGCGCAGTCGACCCGCCGCGCCACATCGTGGCGCGCCGGGATCGAGGGAAAGGCACGGGTGTCATCGTTGAAGCCGACGGTGTTGTAGAAGCCGGCGGTCTCGGTGGTCATCTCGCGGAAGCGCCGCATGCCTTCCGGGCTGTCGTGGAACCACCAGGCCGGCCCGAGCTTCAGCGCCGGGTAGACACCGGCGAGTGGCGCCAGTTCGCGCGCATAGCTTGTTTCGTCGAGCGTGAAGAGAACGATTGTGAGGTCGCGCTCAAGTCCGACGCAGTCGAGCAGTGGCTTCAGCGCCGTGACATAGTCGGTCCGGGTCGGGATATCGAAACCCTTGTCGCGGCCGAATTTTTGGAAAACAGCCGACGAATGATTGCGCCAGGAGCCGGGATGGATCTGCAGCACCAGCCCGTCGTCGAGGCTCATCTTGGCCATCTCGGTCAGCATCTGGGCGCGGAACAGTTTCCGTTCGCGCTCGTCGTCGGAGCCACGGCGAACGCGATTGAACAGCTCCTGCGCTGCAGCATCCGAAAGATTGGCGGTCTCGGCCGTCGGATGGCCATGGTCGGACGAGGTCGCGCCGAAGCTTTTGAAGAAGGCGCGCCGCTGGCGATGCGCATCGAGATAGCCTGCCCAGCTGCCGGTGTCGCAGCCGGTGATCTCGCCGAGCCGGTCGAGATTGGTTGAAAACCCCTCGAAGTCGGGATCGACGACGGCGTCGGGGCGATAAGCGGTGACCACACGGCCCTGCCAGCCGCTGTCGCGGATCATCTGGTGCCATTTGAGATCGTCGAGCGCGCCTTCGGTGGTCGCGATGACCTCGATGTTGAAGCGCTCGAACAGGGCGCGCGGGCGGAAATTCTCCCACTGCAGCAGCGTCGCGATGGCGTCGTAGTGGCGGTCGGCGGTCGCTGCGGTCAGCGGCTCGTCGATGCCGAACAGATCGGCAAGCACATGATCGAACCACAGCCGGGTCGGTGTGCCCCGAAACAGATAATAGTGCTCGGCAAAACGACGCCAGATCGTCCGGCCGTCTGTCTCGACAGGCGCGCCGTCCAGCGTCGCCACGCCGAGATCCTCAAGGCGGATGCCTTGGCTGAACAGCATGCGGAAAATGTAGTGGTCCGGAACGATGAGCAGTTGCGCCGGATCCGTAAAAGGCTCGTTCAGCGCATACCAACGCGGATCCGTGTGGCCATGCGGGCTGACCAGGGGCAGGTCCTTGATCCCGGCATAGAGATCGCGGGCAACCGAGCGCGAATGCGCATCGGCGGGAAACAGCAGATCCGCATCGGTCAGTGGCACGGCAATCCTCCCAGGGCCGCTATCGGTAGGGGCGGCAAGAAATAATGTCAACATACAAAAATTAGATTGTTGTATGATGACTTTTCGGCCCATTGTGTGGCGGGAAATCGAATGTTACGCCGCTTTGCCGATCCCTGCCGAGGCCACTCATGTCATCCGACCAGACCAGTCGCACCACGACGACCGAACGCCTTTCCACGAAGACGGTGCGCGCACTGCCGGCTTCGATCGCGACGCCTTCGTATGACCGCAGCCGCATCGTCCCGGGCATCGTGCATCTTGGCGTCGGCGCCTTCCATCGCGCCCACCAGGCCGCCTATGTCGACGATTGCCTGGCGGCCGGCGAGACGGATTGGGGCATAACAGGCGTTTCGCTGCGCAGCGCCGACACGCGCGACGCACTCACGCCGCAGGATGGGCTCTACACGCTGGCGATCAGAAGCAGTGGAACCGAAAAACTTCAGGTCATCGGCTCGATTACCGCGATGCTGGTTGCGCCGGAGGATCCGGGCGCGGTGCTGGCCGCGCTGACCGATCCGCGCACCCGCATCGTCACACTTACGATCACCGAAAAGGCCTATCTGAGGGCGGCTGGCGGCGGATTGGACGCTGCTCATCCCGATATCGCCCATGATCTGGCCAATCCGCAGATGCCGAAGACAGCGCATGGTTTCCTGACCGAGGCGCTTGCCCGGCGACGCGCCGCCGGCACGCCGCCCTTTACCGTGCTCTGTTGCGACAATCTGCCGGCCAACGGCGCCACGCTGCATCGGCTGTTGGTTGAATTCGCCCAGTTGCGAGATGCCGGGCTCGCCCAATCGAGTGATGTCGGAATTGCCGATCACATCGCCCATCAGGTCGCCTTTCCTTCAAGCATGGTCGACCGCATCGTGCCGGCAACCACCGATGCCGATCGGGCGCGGATCGCTGAAGAACTCGGTGCCGAGGACGCTTGGCCTGTCATGACCGAGCCGTTCTGCCAATGGGTGGTCGAAGACAATTTCCCAGCGGGCCGCCCGGACTGGGAACAGTTCGGCGTCACCATGGTTCGCGACGTCGGCCCGTTCGAGGACATGAAGCTCAGGCTGCTCAACGGCTCGCATTCGGCCATCGCCTATCTTGGCCTGCTCAGCGGTCATGCCACCGTCGACCGCGCCTTCGCCGACCCGGCGATCCGGCAATTCGTCGATGCATTGTGGGCGGAAGCCATCCCGACCCTGCCCGAGGATGCCGGGCTCGACCCGAGCGCTTACACCGCGGAGCTCGCTGAGCGTTTTTCCAACACTGCACTTGCCCACCGTACGGCTCAGATCGCCAATGACGGCAGCCAGAAATTGCCGCAGCGCATCGTCGCTTCCGCCATTGAATGTCTAGAAGCCGGTACCGAGCTGGTCCATCTCACGTTGGTGGTGGCTGCCTGGATCGCTGCTTGCGCCGCACGAGGAAAAACCTTGCCGGAGGGCCATTTCACCGACCCACTCGACGCGGCGTTGACGGCACTTTTGGGCGAGCAACTGCCGGCGAACGAAACCGTGACCGCGGTGTTCGACCTCGCCGGCTTCGCCAGGGACCATGCCGAGCGCCAGACCTTGATCGAGCTCGTGGCCGTGCATCTCGTCCACCTGCGACGAGACGGCCCGACATTGGCTTTCGCAGCCTTGGGCATTTGAACAAAAAAGCGAGGCAAGGCCCCGCTTTTTACTCTTTCATCGAACCGAATTTCAAGCCGGCAGGATGGCGCCTTCCAGCGTGGTGAGCTGGCTAAGGAACTGTTCCGCCTTGCTGCGAGCCTCGTCGTCCTTGGCATCAGTGGCGTCTTCTTTGGCTTCCTGGATGCGGCGCGCGAGATCGGCGCGGTCGACATCCTTCACCGCGACAGCCGATTCCGCCAGCAGCGTGCAGCCGGCCGGAACGATGTCGGCGAAGCCGCCGAACACCACATAGCGTTCTTCGCCGCCCGCTGCGGTCTTTACGGTGACGACACCCGGCTTGATCGTGGTCATGACCGGCGCGTGATGCGCCATCACGGTCATCTCGCCTTCGGCTCCCGGAATGACGACGGATTCAACCTGCTCGGAAACAAGCAGGCGCTCCGGCGAGACCAGTTCGAACTTGAAAGCTTCAGCCATGATCAATTTAGCGAATAGCGAATAGCGAGCAGCGAGTAGTCAGAAGAAGAATTCGCCGGCCCATATTCCCTATTCGCTACTCCCTATTCGCTATTCGCTTGATTACGCCGCTTCAGCCGCGAGGCGCTGTGCTTTCTCGACCGCTTCCTCGATGCCGCCGACCATGTAGAAGGCAGCTTCCGGAAGGTGATCGTAGTCGCCGTTGCAGAGGCCCTTGAAGCCCTTGATGGTGTCGGCGAGGTCGACCAGCTTGCCCGGGGCGCCGGTGAACACTTCGGCGACGAAGAAGGGCTGCGACAGGAAGCGCTCGATCTTGCGGGCGCGGGCCACGGTCTGCTTGTCTTCTTCCGACAGCTCGTCCATGCCCAGGATGGCGATGATGTCCTGCAGCGACTTGTAGCGCTGGAGGATCGACTGCACCTGGCGGGCGACGCCATAATGCTCGTCGCCGACGACCAGCGGGTCGAGCATGCGCGAGGTCGAATCCAGCGGATCGACGGCCGGATAGATGCCCTTTTCGGCGATGGCGCGGTTCAGCGTCGTGGTCGCGTCAAGGTGGGCGAACGAGGTCGCCGGCGCCGGATCGGTCAAGTCGTCGGCGGGCACGTAAATGGCCTGCACGGAGGTGATCGAGCCCTTGGTGGTGGTGGTGATGCGTTCCTGCAGCGCGCCCATGTCCGTGGCGAGCGTCGGCTGATAGCCCACGGCCGAAGGAATACGGCCGAGCAGAGCCGACACTTCCGAACCCGCCTGCGTGAAGCGGAAGATGTTGTCGACGAAGAACAACACGTCCTGGCCCTGGTCGCGGAAATACTCCGCAACCGTCAGGCCAGTCAGGCCGACGCGGGCGCGCGCGCCCGGCGGCTCGTTCATCTGGCCGTAGACGAGCGCGGCCTTGGAGCCTTCGCCGCCGCCCTTCTTGTTGACGCCGGATTCGATGAACTCGTGATAGAGATCGTTGCCTTCGCGGGTGCGCTCGCCGACGCCGGCGAACACCGAATAGCCGCCATGCGCCTTGGCGATGTTGTTGATCAGTTCCTGGATCAGCACGGTCTTGCCGACGCCGGCGCCGCCGAACAGGCCGATCTTGCCGCCCTTGGCGTAGGGAGCCAAGAGGTCGAGCACCTTGATGCCGGTGATCAGGATCTGTGCTTCCGTCGACTGCTCGACATACGTCGGAGCCGGCTGGTGGATGGAGCGCATTTCGATCGCGTCGACCGGGCCTTCTTCGTCGACCGGCTCGCCGATGACGTTGATGATGCGGCCGAGCATGCCCGGGCCGACCGGCACGGTGATCGGCGCGCCGGTGTCACGCACTTCCTGGCCGCGAACCAGACCTTCGGTCGAGTCCATGGCGATGCAGCGCACGGTGTTTTCACCCAGGTGCTGGGCGACTTCGAGCACCAGACGGTTGCCGACATTGGTCGTCTCGAGCGCGTTCAGGATCGCCGGCAGGTGATCGCCGAACTGCACGTCGACGACGGCGCCGATGACCTGGCGGACCTTGCCGACAACGCCGGTTGCCTTGCTGGCCACTGCCGATGTCTTGGCAGCTGCGGTCTTCGCCGGTGCTGCTGCCTTGGCCGGGGCCGCCTTCGCGGCTGCTGCTGGAGCCTTTGCCGCCTTCGCGGGGGCTGCTGCCTTCGCGGCTGCGGCCTTGGGGGCTGCCTTCTGGGGGGTCGCTGCTTTCGCCATCGTCTTTACCCTTTTTCGTCCTTTGTTTCTCACGCGGTCCGGTCGCGGGCAAAAAACCCGCGGACCGCGCCTAGAGCGCCTCGGCGCCCGAAATGATTTCGATCAGTTCCTTGGTGATCTGCGCCTGCCGCTGGCGGTTATAGGTGATCGACAGTTTGTTGATCATCTCGCCGGCGTTGCGCGTCGCATTGTCCATGGCGCTCATCTTGGCGCCCATCTCGCCGGCCGCGTTTTCGAGCAGTGCCCGGAAAACCTGCACCGAGATGTTGCGCGGAATGAGATCGGAGAGGATTTCGCCCGGCTCCGGTTCGTATTCATAGACAGCGTTGCCGCCATCCGTCACTTCCGCCTGAGCCGAAGCAACGCCCGCCGGAATGATCTGCTGCGCGGTCGGGATCTGGCTGATCACCGACTTGAACTGCGAATAGAACAGCGTGCAGATGTCGAAGCCGCCCTCGTTGAAGAGATGGATGACCTTCTTGGCTATGGCATCGGCATTGACGAAACCGAGTGTCTTGACCTCGCGCAGATCGACGCGATCGATGATCAGCGACGCGTAGTCGCGGCGCAGGATGTCGAAACCCTTCTTGCCGACGCAGATGATCTTGACCTGCTTGCCGTCGGCCAAAAGCTTGCGGATGTGGTCGCGGGCAAGACGGGCGATCTGCGAATTGAAGCCGCCGCACAGGCCGCGCTCGGCGGTGCAGACGACGAGCAGATGCACATCATCCTTGCCGGTGCCGGTCATCAGCGCCGGGGCATCGCCACCGCCGCCGATCGCCTGGGTGATGTTGGCCAGCACGGAACCCATGCGCTCCGAATAGGGGCGCGCCGCTTCCGCAGCCTCTTGCGCACGGCGCAGCTTCGCCGCAGCGACCATCTGCATCGCCTTGGTGATCTTCTGCGTCGCCTTGACCGAGGCGATACGGTTACGAAGGTCTTTTAATGAAGGCATGCTTCAAACCTGATCCCGTCTTGTCGCTTCGCTCAGGCGAAGGTCTTGGCGAAAGCGTCGATCTCGGCCTTCAGCTTGGCGCGCAGATCGTCCGACAGTGCCTTTTCCTTGCGGATGGCGTCGAGAACGTCCTTGCCGGCCGCACGCATGTGGCTGAGCAGGCCATGCTCGAACTTGCCGACCTGGTTGACCGGCAGCTTGTCGAGATAACCGTTGACGCCGGCGAAGATCACCGCGACCTGCTCTTCCGTCTTCAGCGGCGAGAACTGCGGCTGCTTCAGGAGTTCGGTCAGGCGCGATCCGCGGTTGAGCAGGCGCTGCGTGGCAGCGTCGAGATCCGAGCCGAACTGCGCGAAGGCCGCCATTTCGCGGTACTGCGCGAGCTCGCCCTTAATCGAGCCGGCAACCTGCTTCATCGCCTTGATCTGCGCGGCCGAGCCGACGCGCGACACCGATAGACCGACGTTCACCGCAGGACGGATGCCCTGGAAGAACAGGTTGGTTTCGAGGAAGATCTGGCCGTCGGTGATCGAGATCACGTTGGTCGGGATGTAGGCCGACACGTCGTTGGCCTGCGTCTCGATGATCGGCAGAGCGGTCAGCGACCCGCCGCCCAGATCGTCGTTGAGCTTGGCGGCGCGCTCGAGCAGGCGCGAGTGCAGGTAGAACACGTCGCCCGGATAGGCTTCGCGGCCCGGCGGGCGGCGCAGCAGCAGCGACATCTGGCGATAGGCGACGGCCTGCTTCGACAGATCGTCATAGCTGATCAGCGCGTGCATGCCGTTGTCGCGGAAATATTCACCCATGGTGCAGCCGGCGAACGGCGCCAGGAACTGCATCGGCGCCGGGTCGGAAGCGGTGGCGGCGATGATGATCGAGTATTCGAGCGCGCCGCGCTCTTCCAGCACCTTGACGAACTGCGCGACGGTCGAGCGCTTCTGGCCGACGGCGACGTAGACGCAGTAGAGCTTTTCCTTCTCGGGGCCGTTGTCGTGCACCGACTTCTGGTTGAGCATCGTGTCGAGGATGATGGCGGTCTTGCCGGTCTGGCGATCGCCGATGACCAGCTCGCGCTGGCCGCGACCGACTGGGATCAGCGCATCGATGGCCTTGAGGCCGGTCGACATCGGCTCGTTCACCGATTTGCGCGGAATGATGCCGGGCGCCTTGACGTCGACGCGCTTGCGCTCGACTGCCTTGATCGGACCCTTGCCATCGATCGGATTGCCGAGCGCGTCGACGACGCGACCGAGCAGGCCTGGACCGACGGGAACGTCGACGATGGCGCCGGTGCGCTTGACGATGTCGCCTTCCTTGATGTCGCGGTCGGCGCCGAAGATGACGACGCCGACATTGTCGGCTTCGAGGTTGAGCGCCATGCCGCGGATGCCGCCGGGGAATTCGACCATCTCGCCGGCCTGAACATTGTCGAGGCCGTAGACACGAGCGATACCGTCACCGACGGACAGCACCTGTCCAACTTCGGAGACCTCGGCCTCCTTGCCGAAATTCTTGATCTGGTCTTTCAGAATTGCGGAAATTTCCGCGGCGCGGATGTCCATCAGCCGACCTCTTTCAGTGCAAGCTTGAGCGAATTGAGTTTGGTTTTGAGCGACGTATCGATCTGGCGCGAGCCCATCTTGACCACCAGCCCGCCGAGCAGCGACGGATCGACGGTGACGGAGATAGCCACATCCTTGCCGGCAACGCTCTTCAGCGCCGCCTTGAGTTCGGTCTGCTGGACAGCCGTCAGCGCGTGAGCCGACGTCACTTCAGCAGCGGTCTCGCCACGGTGTTCGGCTGATATCTGGCGGAACGCCCTGATCATGCCGGGAATGGCGAACAGCCGGCGGTTGCGGGCGACGACGCGCAGGAAATTTCCGGTAAGGCCGGTGATCCCGGCCTTGTCAGCGATCGCCGCGATGGCCTTCGCCTGGTCCTCGCTGGAGAACACCGGGCTGTTGATCAGCCGGGTGAGATCAGCGCTGCCCGCGAGCATGATTTCGAAACTGTTGAGGTCGGCTTCGACCTTGGCCACGGAATTTGCCTGCAGGGCGAGTTCGAACAGCGAACCCGCATAGCGTTCTGCGACACCTGAGATTGGCGATGACGATTGAGCCACGGACCGTCTTTTCTCTTGTCTGACAGGCCGTAGATTGTTGGCGCGAGCAAAAACTCTGGCTAAATCTTTGACCTTACTGCATTTTTTCGAGCACGGAGGCGCGGCTTCCGCTATCCCCGGCCGAAAGTCGATTGCCGTCTAGCACAGGCATTTTAAGACCGCAATGCGTCGTTCCGCATGGTTTTCAGGCACTATTGTCGCATCCGGCGAAAGTCGCCCGTCTTCGATCGCGGAATACCCAATGATTCAGGGCAGAAAGCCGAAGGCGAAGGCGAGCGGCAACGCCGCCAGGACCAATTCCAGCACAATGGAAACCCAATTGAAAGGCGTGTTGGCGCCATCAGACATCATCGACAGCAGCCGGCCGAAGGCAGTGAACAGCCAGGAGAAGCCAAGCGCCATGTAGATCAGCGGCTGCGCCAGCAGGATACAGCACAGGCCGACACCGAGATAAAAGCCGGACATCCTGCCGCGCCCCTCGGCGATCGCCGCAGCCTTCTCTGGCTTGACCTGCAGGCGCAGGGCACGGAAGGCGAGACCCGGCGCCAGGAAGAACAAAAGCCCGAGCAGCACCGTTAAGACGGCGCTCGACCAAGCCAGCCATTCGCCCTGGCTCGTCGGCCATGGAAGCGCAAAATCCATCTTGTCCCCTCGAAATGCCTGTTTTGAAATTCCGGGCATTCTAACGGAGGAAAGCCCCCGCGCCAGATGGGTCCAGGTACTTTAGGCAGCGCGCATCAACCGAGCGCGAATTCCACAGCCGCCTCGGCATGGATGCGCGTCGTGTCGAAGACCGGGATGTCGAAATCCTGCTGGCCGATGAGCATGGTGATCTCGGTGCAGCCCATGATGACGCTGTCGGCCGCCTCTTCGCGGCGCAGGCGTTCTGTCTCGGCGATATAGGCCGCCTTGGATGTTTCGGTGACGATGCCCTGGCACAGTTCCTCGTAGATGACACGGTGCACCATGTCGCGCCCGGCCGCATCAGGCACCACGGGGTCCAAGCCAAATCTGTCAGCGAGCCGGCCTTTGTAGAAATCCTGCTCCATGGTGAAGCGCGTCGCCAGCAGCGCCGGACGCTGCATTCCGGCACGCTTGACCGCCACTGCGGTGGCATCGGCGATGTGGATCAGAGGGATCGACACCGACGCCTGCACCTGATCGGCCAGTTTGTGCATGGTGTTGGTGCACAAAAGCAGACCTTCCGCGCCGCCGGCCTCAAGCTTGCGCGCCGCTTCTACGAGGAGCACGCCGGCACCGTCCCAATCGCCGTGATGCTGCCGCTCGGCGATCTCGGCGAAGTCGAAGGACCACAGCAGGAGTTTGGCAGAATGCAAGCCGCCCAGCCGATCGCGCACGATCTCGTTGAGCAGGCGATAGTAGATGGCGGTGGATTCCCAGCTCATGCCGCCGAGAAGGCCAAGGGTTTTCATGATGGCTGTTCCTTTCCCAGGGCAATTCCTATATTATGACCACATGAGACCACAAGGAGAGCCGCTATGAAAACGATGCAGGTTCGAGAAGCCAAAGCCGGGTTCTCGGCGCTCGTCGAAGCCGCGGAAAACGGTGAGCCAACCATCATTACGAAGCACGGCAAGCCAGCTGCGGCGATCGTTTCTGTCGAGGACATGCAGAAGCTTTACCCCGTCAAGCGCCGCAACTTCGGAGAGTTTCTTTTGACATATCCCGGAGGGATCGAGCTCGAGAGGAATCCATCACCGTCGCGGGATATCGATCTTTGAGCCGCTATCTTATCGATACGTCTATTTTATCCGCCTTCGCACCTGGAAGGCCCGCCCTAGCAAGAGAGGTCTCCACTTGGATCACAACCCAAGGTGAAAAGCAGACGCTGTTCGTCCCTGCCATAGCAATTACTGAAATCGAGAAAGGGATATGCAAGCTCTATCGCGCGGGGGCTACAAAACGAGCGGAGAGTCTCACCGATTGGCTCAACAATGTCATTGAAGGATTCGCAGATCAAATCCTGGCGGTCGACGCCGATGTGGCGCGAAGAGCAGGCCAGATGGAGGAAGCGGCCTCTGCCCAAGGGAAGAATCCGGGTCTTGCGGACATACTGATCGCCGCTACAGCGGCAATCAACGAACTTACTGTGATCACAGCCAACATCAGGCATTTCGAAGCGCTAGACGTCTGGTGCTGGAACATACTTCAAGACCCGCCAGCACCAGACTAATGCACTCCAAAGTCACAAAAAACTCTGCGGGTCGATATCGACCTGCACCCGAACCGAACCGCGCTGCTTCGGCCCGTTGGCCAGCATCGCACGAATAAACCCTTGCATGTCGGCGCGCCGCTCGCCCTGGATCAGCAGCCGGAAGCGGTGGCGCCCACCGAGCAGTGACAGCGGCGCCTCGGCCGGCCCCAGCACAAACAGGTCCGTCGCCTCGGGCGCGGCGCGGCGCAGGCCGCGTGCATGGCCTTCGGCTTCGGCCCGCGTCACCGCGCTGACGATGACACCGGCCAGCCGGCCGAACGGCGGCAGGGCGGCCCGTTCGCGCTCGGCGATCTCGCGCTCGTAAAAAGCCTCGGCGTCGCCCGAGACGATCGCCCGCATCACCGGGTGGTCGGGCTGAAAAGTCTGCAGCAGGCCAAGGCTCTTCTTGCCGGTGCGGCCGGCGCGGCCGGTGACCTGGCTGAGCAGCTGGAACGTGCGCTCGGCGGCGCGCGGATCGCCATTGGCAAGTCCGAGATCGGCATCGACGACGCCGACCAAAGTCATGTTGGGAAAGTTGTGGCCCTTGGCGACGAGCTGCGTGCCGATGACGATGTCGGCTTCGCCATCGGCGATCGCTTCCAGCTCCAGCCGCAGCCGCCGCACGCCGCCCATCAGGTCGGACGACAAGACGATGGTGCGCGCGTCGGGAAAATGCGTAACGACCTCTTCGGCGATCCGCTCGACGCCCGGTCCGCAGGCGACCAGATGATCGAGCGTGCCGCATTCCGGGCAGGCTTCGGGGCGGCGCTCATTGTGCCCGCAATGATGGCAGACCAGTTGGCCGCGAAAGCGATGCTCGACCAGCCAGGCCGAGCAGACCGGGCAGCCGAAGCGATGGCCGCAGACCCGGCACAGCGTCAGTGGCGCATAGCCGCGCCGGTTGAGGAACAGCAGCGATTGCTCCTGCCTCTCCAGCGTCTGGTGCATCTGGTCGAGCAGAACCGGCGACAGGAAACCGCCACGCGCCGGCGGCGCACGCCGCATGTCGACCGCCTTCAGATGCGGAAGTGCTGCCTCGGCGAAGCGAGCGGAAAGCACCGCCCTGTTATATTTACCTTGGCTGGCATTGACCCGGCTTTCGACCGACGGCGTCGCCGACGCCAGCACCACGGGGAAGCTGCCGATATGGCCGCGCACCACCGCCATGTCGCGCGCATTGTAGAAGACGCGGTCCTCCTGCTTGTAGGCAGGGTCGTGCTCCTCGTCGACGACGATAAGGCCGAGCTCCTTGAACGGCAGGAACAGCGCCGAGCGCGCGCCGGCGACGACCCGCACGCCGCCCTCCGCCACTTGCCGCCAAACCCGCTCGCGCATCCGCGGCGGCAGGTCGGAATGCCATTCGCCCGGCTTGGCGCCGAAGCGCTGCTGGAAGCGCTCGAGAAAGGCATGCGTCAGCGCGATTTCCGGCAGCAGGATCAGAACCT
>NZ_RZPW01000460.1:0-5133 GCF_003998455.1 Mesorhizobium sp. M7A.F.Ca.CA.001.08.2.1
AATTCGAGCAGCGCGCCGGGTACGCCAACACCGCGTTCGTCGAGCACCCGGCCATGGACGATGATGCGCTCGCCGAGCGCGCTCTCGCCGGGCCTGGCGAAATTGTGGATCAGGTCGGCGTCGAGTTTGCCGAGCATGGCGTGACCGAAGACCGGGCCTGCAATCTCCGACAGCGTGTTGTCGAACGGCAGCGGCGCCTTCTGCGGCGAGCGCAGCACGGAGGTCTTGTAATTCGGTGTCAGAACAGACGGATGCCAGGTCCGGTCGCGCTGGAAGAAGGCGCCGGTCTCGGGCCTCCGGTTCGAGCCGGACTCAGCGGTCATTCTGGCTTCCGTCCATTTCCGAAAACACGTCCTTGGCAATTTTGAAGGCACGGTTGGCGGCCGGCACGCCGGCATAGATGGCGACATGCAGGAACGCCTCGCAGATATCGTCGCGCGAGGCACCGGTGTTGACGGTGGCGCGCACATGCATAGCAACCTCCTCATCATGGCCGAGTGCGGCCAGCAGCGCCAGCGTGACGATCGAACGCTCACGCCTGGTCAAGCCCGGCCGCGCCCACACGGTTCCCCAGGCGGCCTCGGTGATCAGCTCCTGGAAAGGCTGGTCGAAATCGGTGGCGGCGACCTCGGCGCGCTCGACATGGCGGTCGCCAAGCACCGAGCGCCGCACCGCGAGGCCGGTGCGATATCTGGCTGCATCGCCGGAGACTTCATCCATGGGTTTCTGCTCCAGGGGCAAGCGACGCGATAAAACTGCGGATCAGGGCGGTGAGCGCTTCAGGCTGTTCGACGCAAGGAATGTGTCCAGCGTCGCGGATCATTTCGAAGCGCGCGCCGGGGATCAGCTCGGCCAGCGAGCGGACGAGATCGGGAGGTGTCGAGCCATCCTGGTCGCCGGCGACGCAGAGCGTCGGCACCGCGATGCGGCGTGCAGCATCGGTGAAATCGGCATCGCGAACGGCCGCGCAAGTCCCGACGTAACCTGCAAGCGCTTGCCTCGTCATCATGTTCCAGTAACCGTCGAGCTCGGCCTGACGCGCCGCGTGGAAGGCGGGGGTGAACCACACTTTGAGCACGCCATCGGCAATCGCCTGGATGCCCTTGCTTTCGACAGTCGCGATGCGTGTGTTCCAGCTGTCTGTCGTGCCGATCTTGTGTGCCGTATCGCAAAGGATCAGGCCTTCGACGATTTCAGGCCGCCTGGCATAGAGCCCCTGCGCGATCATGCCGCCGACCGACAGGCCGCACAGCACGACCTTGCTCAAGCCGAAATGATCGATGAGCGCCGAGAGGTCATCGACGTGATCGTCGATCGACCTGATGTCGCCGATGTCGGACAGTCCGTGGCCGCGCTTGTCATACACCAGCAGCGGCATTTCACCATCGAACGTCGAGACAATTTCGTCCCAGATCCGGAAGTCGGTGCCGAGCGAATTGATGAATACGATTGGGCGCGCATTGCCGGTCGCCTTGATGTGGCGATGGTGCAGCGTGATGCCGCCGATGGTGACGAATGGCACGGTTTCGATCCTCCGCCCTCACATTGCACAAGGCGTTTGGTTCGGTAAAATGATATTTTTTGGCGTTTCATTAACTCAGGGGTTATCGAATCCATGTCCGAGAGCCGCATTCGGTTCCGTCACCTGCAGGCATTCCTGGAAGTTGCGCGGCAGGGGAGCGTGGCGCGAGCGGCTGACTTGCTGCATGTCAGCCCGCCGGCGGTGACCAAGACATTGCGCGAACTGGAAGAGGCGCTGGGGGTTGCGGTGGTGGAGCGCGACGGCCGCGGCATCCGACTGACGCGCATCGGCGAGATCTTCCTTCGCCACGCCGCCACGGCGATCACGGCGCTCAAGCAAGGCGTCGATTCCGTCCGCCAGGACGGAGCGGTCAACCGGCACCCGATCCGCATCGGCGCGCTGCCGACGGTGTCGGCGCGGGTGATGCCGCTTGCCATGAGCCTGTTCCTCAAAGAGAGCACCGGTGCGGCGATCAAGATCGTCACCGGCGAGAACGCGGTGCTGCTCGAACAGTTGCGCACCGGCGCGCTCGATCTCGTCGTCGGACGGTTGGCGGCGCCGGAGAACATGACCGGCTTCTTCTTCGAGCATCTCTACTCCGAACAGGTGCTGTTCGTGGTGCGGGCGCGACATCCGCTGCTTGAGCCCGGACAGGACGTGTTCGCGCGGCTCGACGAGTTCCCGGCGCTGATGCCGACACGGGAATCGGTCATCCGCCCTTTCGTCGACCGCCTGTTCATCACCAACGGCATGACGGCGCCGGCAACCGAGATCGAAACCGTCTCGGACTCCTTCGGCCGCGCCTTCCTGCGGCAGAGCGATGCGGTTTGGATCATTTCGGCAGGCGTCGTCGCCAATGAACTCGGCAGTGGCGCCTTCATCGCCCTGCCGGTCGACACCGAGGAAACCAAAGGACCGGTCGGCCTGACGATGCGGACCGACACGGCGCCCTCGCCGGCCTTCTCCATCCTGCTGCAGACCATCCGCGAAGCGGCGAGGCAAAGCAGTTGATGCGGCTCAGACTGGCGATCAGATCTCCCGCGAAGGCGTGAAGCGAACGCTTGCGGACCTCATGTGCCCGGGCGCCAGTACGATGCAGCCGGTCTCGATGCCCGTGTCAGCCCTGCGGTTGAAGGCATCGGTGATGTTGCTGACCGGTTCGGCGCAAAAGAACGGCTCGCCGGGCGGCGTGTAGAGGACAAGGAAATCGAGTGGCGCCTCGGCCTCGATGTCCAGTTGCCGTCCATGCTCCGGCCAGGAGATCCGGGCGCGGCGCGACCATCCGGTGAAGACCGTGTCGAAGTCCGTCTCCGACACGTCGAAGCCCGTGGTCGGGTTGGCGCCCGGCGGCGGCGGTATGTGGATGGTGGGCAGGATTTCCGCATCGGTTTCCCACATGCCGGACACCCGCGCCTGGACATGTGTCCACGGCGTCGACGGAAAATAGGGATGTAGGCCAAAGCCTGCCGGCATCGGCGTGTCCGAAAGGTTGCGCAGCGAGAGGGCAATCGCCAGCCCGCCATCGATCAGCGAGATGGCCTGCCTTGCCTCATAGCTCCACGGCCAGGAATCGGCAGCATGGCGATAGGATAGGACCGTGCTGCTGGCTTCGTGCCGCACGACTGTCCATGATCGACGCCAGCCATGGCCGTGCTCATAGTGCGGATCGTCCGAGTTGGTCGGCAGTTCGACGGTGCGGCCGGCGAATGCGAAGCGACCGCCCCTTATGCGATTGGAATAGGGAACCAGCGGGAAGCAGGCCATGGCGCCGGCATCGCGGCGGCCGATCGCCGCCGGGTCAGCAGGGCGCAGCCAATCCACGACGGATCCGTTTTGCCGCCAGCGATACGACGCCAGCGCGCCGCCGGCGGCCGGCGCGATCTCCACGGTCGCAATGCCGTCGCTGATCGAGATCAGCCCTTGGTGCTGCTCGGCAACGGCAGCGGAATTCTTTGTCATCGGCACTCCCCCATCCCTTGACTCCAATCGCAATGCCGATAAGACATATCATATGAATAGTATGAAGAATAACAAATCTTTCAGTATGGCGCGTACGTCGAGAGTCGCGGTGGCGGTTTCCAGCGGCTCCACCGCTCTGCATGCGACCGTCGTCGAGCAAATCGGATTGCGCATCGTTCAAGGCGATTTCCTGCCCGGCGAGGCACTGCCCAATGCCGACGATTCAAGCGAGATGCTGGGGGTCAGCCGCACGGTGCTGCGCGAGGCGATCAAGGTGTTGGCGGGCAAGGGGCTGGTCGAATCGCGGCCGAAGACCGGCACAAGGGTGCGTCCTCGTGCCGACTGGAATTTCCTCGACCCGGACGTCCTGTCATGGCGCTATGCCAGCGGTGTCAGCGCCGACGATGTCCGGGCGCTGTTCGAATTGCGCAGGGCCATCGAGCCGATGTCGGCAGCGCTTGCGGCCCAGCGCGCCACGCCAGCGCAGATCGCCGAGATCAATGCAGCTCTGGTCGAAATGGAGGCGGTGGTCGACGACGGCGACCGCTTCGCCAAGCCTGACCTTTTGTTCCACCAGACCATACTGCGCATGACCGGCAATGAGCTGATCGGCTCGCTGGCGGCACTGGTCGAAACCGCATTGGTGACGAGCTTTCGTCTTTCCAACGACAATCCGGAAGGGCAGCGCCCCTCATTGCCGCTGCACCGGGAAGTCGCCGAAAAGATCGCCGCCGGCGACGCGACCGGCGCACAAAAGGCGCTGCTGGTCCTCATCGACAATGCCGAGGAGGACGTGCGCCGCAGCGTCGAAAACCGCAACAAGCGCCGCCAGGAACGGGAACAGACATCGTGACCGACACCAAACGCAAACTGCGGTCCGAGGCCTGGTTCGGCGGTGAGGGCAAGAACGCCTTCATGCACCGCAGCTGGATGAAGAACCAGGGCATTCCCGCCGACGCTTTCGACGGCCGCCCGGTGATCGGCATCTGCAACACCTGGTCGGAATTGACCCCATGCAACGCGCATCTGCGGGCGCTGGCCGATCACGTGAAGCGCGGCGTCTATGAAGCCGGCGGCCTGCCGCTCGAATTTCCGGTGATGTCGCTGGGCGAGAGCAACATGCGCCCCACCGCCATGCTGTTTCGCAATCTGGTCAGCATGGATGTCGAAGAGTCCATCCGCGGCAATCCGATCGATGGCGTCATCCTGCTGGTCGGTTGCGACAAGACCACACCGGCGCTGCTGATGGGCGCCGCATCGTGCAACCTGCCGACCATCGCCGTTTCCGGCGGGCCGATGCTCAACGGCAAGTTCCGCGGCCAGGACATCGGCTCGGGCACGCATGTCTGGAAATTCGCCGAGGAGGTTAAAGCCGGCCGCATGCCGGTTGCCGACTTCCTCGCCGCCGAGCAGGGCCAAAGCCGATCGGCGGGCAGCTGCATGACGATGGGCACAGCCTCGACCATGGCCAGCATGGTCGAAGCGCTCGGCATCGGCATGCCGGACAACGCCGCGATCCCGGCGGTGGATTCGCGCCGTGGCGTGCTCGCCCAGATGGCCGGACGCCAGATCGTCGATCTGGTGCGCAGGGACGTGACGATCGCGGAGATCCTCACCAGGCAAGCGTTCGAGAACGCCATTCGCGTCAACGG
>NZ_RZPW01000461.1:0-5121 GCF_003998455.1 Mesorhizobium sp. M7A.F.Ca.CA.001.08.2.1
CGTCGTAGCCTCCAGAACAATGGCAGCTACAGAATCACATGCGATTCAAACACTTCAAGCCATTTTCCGGCGTCGCTTCTTCACGCTTGACCACAGCACGAAGCAAATGTGTGCGCACGCTAGCCCCCACAGGGGGAGAAGGAAGAGGCGCGCCATCACAGCGCCGACAGCGTCTCCGGCGGTTGAGGCGTATTGAGGACGGGCGCCGACTGGAACAGGTTGGTCATGTCCCGCAGCGTCTGCGTCGTGCGGCTGGACAGCACCGGCGGCCGTTCGGCGGCTGCATCGGCCACCGCCTGCGCGTCGCTCTTCTTCTGTGCTTCCTCGGCCTTGGCAGCGATCTCCTCGTCGACGAAGGGCTTGTCGATGCCCGGGATCGGCTTGAGGTCGATGTTCTGGTGCGCATAGACCATCAGGCGCTGCCATACCATCGCAGGCAGCGAGCCGCCGGTCATGTTCTTGGTCGGCGTGAAATCGTCATTGCCCATCCATACTGCCGCCGTGTAGTTGCCGGTGAAGCCGACAAACCAGGCGTCGCGGTAGGATTGCGTCGTGCCCGTCTTGCCGGCGACGACGATGTTGGGAAGTTGGGCCCGCCGCGCCGTGCCCATCACCGGTACTGCGGCCAGCATGGTGTTCATCGATTTCAGCGCCTGCTCCGACAACACCCGGTGTGGCGGCGGCGCATCCTTGGCGAAATCATAAACCACCTCGCCGGTGCGGGTGACGAGTTGGCTGATGCCGTGCCGGAAGCCGACGAAACCGTTGTCGGCGAACACGCTGTAGCCCGTCGCCTGGTCCATCACCGTCATGCCCGAGGTGCCCAGCACCATCGTCTTGTGCGCTTCGAGCGGCGATTCCACGCCCATCGCCTCGGCCATGGCCTTGATCGGCCCGATGCCAAGGTGATCCTTGGCCAGCCGAACCGGCACCGTGTTGATCGATTTGGCCATAGCCATGATCAGAGTTACATTGCCCGCCGATCCGCCGCTGTAATTGTGCGGCGACCAGGACCCCCAGCTGATCGGGCCGCCGGAGATGATGGAATTGGGCGTGAAGCCGTGTTCCATCGCCGTTGCATAGACATAGGGTTTGAATGACGAGCCGGTCTGGCGCAGCGCCTTGGTGGCGCGGTTGAACTGGCTGGCGCCATAGTCGCGGCCGCCGACGATGGCGCGCACGGCGCCGTTGGTCTCGATGACGACGACGGCACCTTCGGTGACGTTGTACTCCTTGCCGAACTGGCGCAGGTGGAACTCCACCGATTCTTCCGCTGCCTTCTGGATGTTCGCGTCGAAGGTGGTGTGGGCAACAAGCGAGTGCTGGCCCGGTTTGGCGATCTTCTTGACCTCGTCGAATGCCCAGTCGAGGTAATAGTCCGGACTTTTCTGCTCGCCGCGGTCGACGACATCGGCCGGATGCAGCCTTGCCTGCAGAACCTGCCCCTCGGTCATGAAGCCGGAATCGACAAGGTTGGACAGCACCACATTGGCGCGTGCGCGCGCTGCCGGCAGGTTGATGTGCGGCGCATATTTGGTCGGCGCCTTGAACAGCCCGGCCAGCATCGCCGCCTCGGCGAGGTTCAGATCCTTGACGCTCTTGCCGAAATAGAAATCGGCGGCCGCCTCGATGCCGAACGTGCCGCCCCCCATGTAGGCGCGGTCGAGATAGAGCTGCAGGATTTCCTTCTTCGACAGATTGGCCTCGAGCCACAGCGACAGGAAGGCTTCCTTGATCTTGCGCTCCAGCGTGCGCTCATTGGTGAGGAACAGGTTCTTGGCCAGCTGCTGGGTTATGCTCGAGCCGCCCTGAACGACGGAATTGGCCCGCACATTCTCGAAGATGGCGCGGGAAAGGCCGAGCACATCGATGCCGTAGTGATCGAAGAAGCGGCGATCCTCGGTAGCAAGCACCGCCTTGATGACGTGATCGGGCATCTCGTCGACCGGCACGGAATCGCGCTGGATGATGCCGCGCTGGCCGATCTCGTTGCCATAGCGGTCGAGGAAGGTGACGGCGAAGTCGCCCTGGGCGCGCCAGTCGCCGGCCGTATCCTGGAAAGCCGGAATGGCCAGCGCCAGCATCACCACGATGCCGCCGGCGCCGAGCGTAAAACCTTCGCTCAACACTTCGATGATGCCACGGCGCCAGCCGTTGACGCGGAAGCGCCGCGAGAAGATCGTCGCCGATTCCCAGAACTGGCGCGCCTTGAAGCCGATCTCGTAGAGCGAGGAATCGATCCACGCGTCGAGCGCCAGCAGCCGGGCGGCGATCGGACCTCTTCTCTTGCGCGGTTCGGGACTGGCCATTCGGAATCCGGCTAGCAATTGCACGACCTGAGTACCGCAAACCGGCAATTTCAGGGCGATGCATTCCGCAAGACTATTCCTCCATTTTTCCAGCACTCACAAGGGCAGCGAAGACACAGTATCGGGTTTGTTGCTGAGGGGCGAGCCGGCTCAGGCCGGTTCGCGCTTCAGCGCCTGCGCCATGCAGTGGATGCCGCCGCCGGTCTTCGAAATCTCGCTCATGTCGACGGCCGCGACCTCGAAACCGCGGGCCTTGAGCTGGCCGATCAGCGACTGGCTGGAGGTCGGCGCGATCACGCGGTCCTTGCCCAGCGACATGAAGTTGCAGCCGAGCGCCATCGTGTCCTGGAACGGCACGTCGATGATCTCGTGGCCTTTGCCCTTCAGCCAGTCGACAATGCCGGGCTCGGTGCAGGCAAGGCAGACGGCGGTCAGTTTTTCGGCGATCGGCACCACCATCAGGTCGATATGGACGTAATATTCGTCGATGAAAGCGATGCGGGTTTCCCAGCCTTCCTTGTCGAACCAGGCCTGCACCTGGCGCGCACCTTCCTCCTGCGTGCGCGCGCCGCCGCAGCCTATCAGCACGACGCCGTCCTCGATGACGTTGAAGTCGCCGCCCTCGAAGGTACCAGCCGTGACCATGTCGTAGATCGGGATGCCGAGTTTTTCATAGGTGCGGATCGCGGCATAGTTCTCGCCGCGCCGCCACCAGTTGGCCATGGCGGTGATGAAGGCGCCGTAGGGCGTCATGACGCTGGAATCGCGGGAATAGACCTGCATCGGCAGCTCGGGCGTCGGCTCGTGCCAGTGGATGTTGACGCCGAAATGCTCGTAGGCGGCGACCAGGTCCTTGTGCTGTGCTTGTGCGATCTGGACGTTGCAGGGCGCCTCGCGCAGGTGCTTGCGCGACAGCGAGCTGGTCGACAGATGCCGCAGGAAATTGGGCGAACCGAGCAGGACGTCGGTCAGCACGTCGGTCTCGTTGGCAAACCCCCAGGCGGTCAGCGGCTTGGTGCCGCCGGCGGGGTTGCGGCGCTGCAGCGAAAACGGCTCGGCGACAATGCGGTCATGAACGGTCATGGGATGCTCCTCGTGAGGTGACTTAGGGGTGTCTGATTGCTCGGTATCCACCAGTCGCGTCCACGCGGAGTGGTGACATATTCTGGCCAGCGAAACCCGATCGGCGGCTCGTAGTCGCAAAGCGGTGCGATCCAGTTCGAACCGCCGATGCCGCCGCCGGTGCGGGTAACGAACTCGTCCATCGCCGCTTCGCGGGCAGTCTGGTCTTCCAGCAGGCGAAGGGCGGCGAGCGCGATCGTGCGGGAGGCGCAGGCCACCATCGGGTCGATCGTGGCCGAAATACCGCCCAGCGCATTCATCACCCAGGCTGGATAGGGATAGCCGGTCTCCGAACGCAGCGCCGGGCGGGCGACATAGAAGCGCGCCGTCGGCGTGTGCCAGCTCATGTCGGTGTAGTCGTCGGAGGTCGAATTGACCTGCGAGGGCGGCAGGTCGCGGCGCAGGATCGCTTCCGCCGCCTGCGGCTCGATCAGGCGCTCCAGCTCTTCGATGAACGGCTCGTCGCTCGCCATGCGCCCGGCATTGACCTGTATTTCGCGCGCGACTGCCTTGGCGTCTTCGTCCCAGCGCGGCGGCCCGACCGTCGACAGCGCTTCATAGGCGATCTCGGCCATGGCATGATTGGCAAGTCCCGGTCGTGACTTCGACACCCAATGCCGCTCGGTGCGGCAACCACTCATCGCTGCCGCCGCCTCGGCATTGCGGTCGAGCACCGCGGTGACCTGCTCGGCCATGGCAAGCGTCGGCACGCGGATCATGTACTGAATCTCGGCCAGCCCCGCCGGCAAATTGTCGGCGGTCGCTTGCCCCGCCGTCAGGATCGCCTCGCTGATCGACCAGCCGCCCTGGTGAGGCAGCATGGAATCGCGCAGAGCCTTGGAGGCCATGTACATCATCATCAATGCGTCGTTGGCGCCGGGCGCGCGCGCCGCCGAATGTGCTTGCGGAATGGGTGCAGCGCCCGCAGCCAGCGCCCAGCGCTCCGGTTGGTCGCAGATGAAGCGATAGATCATCGCGTAGGCCGCGCCGCAATGCGTGTCCCAGCGCGCCGTGTTGCAGAGCGGCAGCATGTAGAACGGATGAAAGGAGATCATGCCGGCAAGGCCGTCATAATAGCCCTTGGCGGCATGGATCGGCTTTGACCCACGCACCTTTTCCGCCGGCTCGCCGGTGAAGCGCAGCGTGCCTGATATGCCGTGGCGCTGCATCGCGGCCTTGGTCGCCAGCAGCCCGCCGAGGCTCGAAATACCCAGCCCGGAATGCGGGTCGGTGTGGCCGCCGGCCTGGTTGCCAAGTCCCCGGCGCGGACGCTCGACCGTAGCGGCATCCTGGCAATTGCCCGGCACCGCGTCGTATTCGGCGTACATGCCGATGGTCGGGCCGGGGCCGTTGGTCCAATGCGCGCAGAAGGCGGTCGGCATGCCGCCGGAGCCTTCTTCGACAGAAAAGCCTTCGAGTTTCAGTCGCTCGACATACCAGGCGGCGGATTGATATTCCCGCCACGCGGTCTCGCCGTAATCGAAGATGATGCGTGTCCACGCGGACAACAACGGCTGGATGCCGTCGAGACAGGCAAGGGCGGTTGCTTGCGCCGAGGTGGCCACCGGTTTCTCCATGGCATGAGAAGAAAGCAGTGAAGCGGTTCGCTAAAAAGTGATATGTTTTCCCGGTTCGTGCAAATTCGGTTCACCTGAGGCTCCTTGCGTATACCATCCACACAAGCGCTGCG
>NZ_RZPW01000462.1:0-5121 GCF_003998455.1 Mesorhizobium sp. M7A.F.Ca.CA.001.08.2.1
CCTATTCCCCTACTGCCTTATTCCCCTCAATCCGCCATCGTCTCCAAACTGGCAAAACCCTGTGGCGCGTCGCCCTCGTCGAACGGCGTCGTCACTTCGACGAAGGTGTCGGGATAGAAGCCGTTGAAGCGGGTCCTCAGCGACAGCGAATAGGCGCCGATATGGCCGATCTCGATCCAGTCGCCGGTATCGACCGTTTCCGGCAGCCAGAACGGCCGCGACAGGATGTCGACGGAATCGCAGGTCGCACCGCAGACCTTGAACGGCACGATGTTCTTCTCCTCGCCATTGCGCGAGCGGATCGCCGGGTCGGGAATGAAGCGCGCCGGCAGCGTGATCTTGCCGGTCCATGAATCCGACAGCGATGCCCAGATGCCGTCATTGATGTAGAGCCGTTTGCCCTTGCGCAGCAACACCCGCACGATCAACGACAGGCAGCGCGCCACGATCACCCGGCCGGGCTCAGCCACCAGCGGCATCTGGTCGAACTGATACTCCTTCAGATCGCCCGACAGCCGCGACATGATCTGGCCAAGCGTCGGCATCTCGATCTGCTTGCGGTTAGGGTCGTGGCCGTATTCGGCGGGGAAACCGCCGCCGACATCGAGCCCGGCAATATCGAAGGTCAGCCGGTTGCGCACCCAGTCGGCGGAAGCCAGCGCCCGCTCATAGGTGTCGGGATCCTCGATCTGGCTGCCGACATGGAAGCACAGGCCGACCTTGTAGCCGGTACGGTTCAGCCGCTCCGCGAGCTCGACGGCATAGGCCGGCCCGGCGCCGAACTTCTTCGACAGTTCGTAGGCGGCATGCCCCTTGGTCTGCACCCGCACGAACACGCTGATCGAGCCCGGATCGATGTCGAGAGCCCGCACCACTCGCGTCAGCTTGGTGATCTCGTCCTCATGATCGAGCGAAATGACGCGGATGGCGTAATTCTCCAGCGCCAGCTTGATGTCCGACTGCGCCTTGACCGGGTGCATGTAGAGCATCTCGGCATCGGGGGAAACGGCACGCACGGCGGCGAACTCGCCCGGCGAAGCGACGTCGAAAGCCTTGACGCCGGCTTCGACCAGCGTCTTCAGCACGATCTGCTCGCCATTGGTCTTGACCGCATAGGCGGTCTTGCCGGGGAACATGCCCATGAACTGCCTGGCATCCGCCATCAGCACTTGCGGGCGGAAGCAATAGACCGGATCGTCCGGACGAAGCGCCAGTGCCGCCTCGCGGGCATTCTCGAATCGCTGCATGGACGAATCCTCACTTCGGCTGCGCACAATTAATCCAAGCTAGCGGCTAATGAAAACAATTCTGTGTCTCGTGCGGCTGACGCTGGGGCGCTAGGTCTTTGCCAGCAACGCTTGCCAGCGATCAGGTTTCGGGTGGCTCTTGTCACTGAGTCCGATATGGCTTCTGCCTGACTGACTGGCATTCAGGCCGTCTGGGAGGGCGACTCACATGACAATAGCCGCGACATCAGCACCGCGCGGGCCGATGGTGCTCAAGGACTGGGGGCAGCTCCTGCTGCTCGGCGCGATCTGGGGCGGCTCGTTCTTCTTTGCCCGCATCGCGGTGGCGGAACTTCATCCGCTGGTGCTGGTGCTGTTTCGCGTCGCCATCGCGGCGATCGCGCTGCAGATCTATCTCGGTCTGCGTGGCCCGTCCTTCCGCCTCGCCCTTCCCCATGCCGGCCTGTTCTTCCTGCTGGCGCTCACCAACAACGTCGTGCCCTTTTCGCTGATCTTCGCCGGCCAGACGGAGCTTGGCGCCGGCGTCGCCTCGGTGCTCAACGCCACGACGCCGTTCTGGACGCTGATCCTCGCCAATGCGCTGACATCGGACGAAAAGCTCTCCTGGAACAAGCTCGCCGGCATTGCGCTCGGCATCGCCGGTACGGCCGTCATGATCGGCCCCGGCCTGCTTGCCGGGCTCGGCGGCCCCGTCTGGGCCAAATTCGCGCTGATCGGCGCTTCGCTGTCCTATGGCATTGCGCTGATGGTCGCCCGCCGCTTCAAGGGCGTGCCCTCGCCGGTCGTCGCCACCGGGCAGTTGACCGCTTCGACCATCATCATGATCCCGATCGTGCTCTTCACCTACGGCCCATCCGGCCTGTTCTCGGCCTCGCCGCCGGTCTGGGCGGCGGTGCTGGCGCTGGCACTTCTGTCCACAGCCGTCGCCTACATCCTCTATTTCAACCTCGTCGCCTCGGCGGGCGCTACCAACGCCTCGCTGGTCACGCTTGTCGTGCCGGCCAGCGCCATGCTGCTCGGCTTCCTGTTCCTAGGCGAGCGGCTGGAGCTGTTCGAAATCGGCGGGGTGGTGCTGATCGCGCTCGGCCTCATCACCATCGACGGGCGCGTCCTTGGAAGACGTTAGCGCGTCCTTTGAACCCCCACATCGCCGCGAAAGTCGAATTCGCCTTTCGCGGCGGTAGCGCTGCCATGACACGGCAGCGACACGAGCCGGCCACATTTTATTCACAGGTCTGAAGTCGGTATTTGCCTAGGAGTTTCAAAGCCTAACGGCAAAAGACATGTCGCGGATTTCACAATCACGTCGCAATGCAGCACATTTTCCGCTTGCCTGTGGCACAAATGAACCTAGACTCCATGACATAGCTCTTTAAGAGGAGGCTATGTCATGGGACTTACGAGGCCTATCAACGCATTGATGATCTGTGCTGCGTTCGCCTTTATCGGAGCCCTCATTATGGGCTTCCTTCCCTGACCGCCAAAGCGGGGAAGACCAGCACCCAAATAGTCCAACCAATTCAAAAGGCCGGGTTTTTCCCGGCCTTTTGTTGTTGAGCCCGACCTCATGCCGCGGCTGATCCGGCGGCCGCCGCCTCGTGCGAGCGAATACCGATCATATGGCAGATGGCAAAGACCAGATCGGCGCGGTTCATGGTGTAGAAGTGGAAATCGCCGACACCGCGCTCGACCAGGTCCATGACCTGTTCGGCTGCCACCGCCGATGCCACCAGCGCATGCGTCTGCGGGTCCTTGTCGAGGCCTTCGAAACGCTCCGCCAGCCAGCCGGGCACATGCGCGCCCGCCCTCGCGGAAAAGTTCGCGACCTGCTTGAAACTGTGAACCGGCTGGATGCCCGGCACGATCGGGATGTAGATGCCGGCGCGGCGGACGCGCTCGACATAGCGCTCGTAGAGATCGTTGTCGAAGAAGAACTGGGTGATCGCCCGCGTCGCGCCATTGTCGACCTTGCGCTTCAGCATCTCGATGTCGGTGGCGAAATCGGGGCTTTGCGGATGCTTTTCCGGGTAAGCCGCGACGGAGATGTCGAAATCCGCGATCGTCTTGAGCCCGGCGACCAGTTCCGCGCCATTCTCGTAGCCACCGGGATGCGGCCGGTAGGGCTCGCCGACGCCGGAGGCCGGGTCGCCGCGCAGCGCCACGAACCGGTTGATGCCGATCGATTTGTAATCCCGGATGACCGCATCGACCTCGTCGCGCGTTGCCCCGACGCAGGTCAGATGCGCCGCTGCAGGAATACCGGTTTCCGTCAAGATGCGCTTTACAGTGCGCGCGGTGCGCTCCCGTGTCGAGCCGCCGGCGCCGTAAGTCACCGAGACGAATTTCGGCTTCAGCGGCTCCAGCCTCGTGACCGTCTCCCACAGCCTCGCTTCCATCTCGTCCGTCTTCGGCGGGAAGAATTCGAAGGAAACCCTGACCTTGTCGCCGATGTCGGGGCGGCGGGAAAAGCGGAACTGGTTCATGCGATTTCCCCCATCGAGTTCGCTTTGGCCTGCCTTGTGTCGTTGGAAGGATCGGCAATCAGCAGGCGCCGATCGCGGCCGAGCCAGAGTTTCACGGTGAGCCTCGCCTCATTGCCACCGCGCGGCTCGAACTCCTGGGAATCTTCGAGATCGAGGCCGGCTTCCGAAAACCAGTCGGCGATCTGCCGGTCGGAAAAGCCGAGCCGCATATGCGCATGCTCCTCGCGCAGGAATTCCAGCGCATGCGGCGCGAAATCGACGATGACCAGGCGTCCTGCCGGACGCAAAAGCCGCGCCGCCTCGTGGATGGCGCGGGCGGGATCGTCGAGATAGTGCAGCACCTGATGGATGGTGACGAGATCGAAGGCATCGCGCTCGACCGGCGGCGCGAAGATGTCGCCCTGCCGAACTTGCGCGTTCGAAACGCCGGCCTTGTCGAGATTGGCGCGCGCCACGGTCAGCATCTCGCGCGACATGTCGATGCCGACACCGCGCCGATAGAGCGGCGAGAAGATTTCGAGCAGCCGCCCGGTGCCGGTGCCGAGATCGAGCATCGACTGGAACGGCCGCTTGCCGACCAGTTTCAGCATTGCGGCTTCGACGGCGCGGTCCGGCACATGAAGCGAGCGGATATGGTCCCAGCTTGCCGCATTCACGGAAAAATACTCGACCGCCCGGTCCTGCCGCTTGCGCTTGACCGAGGCCAGGCGCTCGAGATCGCGCTCGACCTGCGGATCGGCGCCGCGAATGCCGGAAACCAGGCCCATGACGAAGTCACGCGCGGAATCCGCATCCGACAGGCGGAAGAAGGCCCAGGACCCTTCCTGGTAGCGGCCGATCAGCCCTGCCTCCAGAAGCAGCTTCAGGTGCCGCGAAACGCGCGGCTGCGACTGGCCGAGAATTTCGGTAAGATCGGAAACGGTGAGGTCACCGCGCGACAGAAGTGCCAGTATGCGCAATCGGCTGGATTCGGCCGCCGCCTTTAACGTATCCACCATAGTGTCGAGCGAGACATGCATCAGCGTATTCTCTTTGAAAAGATATAAACATATGTTTATGTCAATTTTCGAAACCTTGCAAGCGCTATGTCGCTTCCGGACAAGAAAATGCCGCTTGTGTGGCGTTTAAGAGATATGGGCCATGACTGGACCGCGTGAGATGTTCGAGGCGCGCGAAGACGAGCAGAGGCTGGAAAACAATCCGGCACTGATGCCGCCGGATGACGGCATCGTCTTCATCGGCCGCATTGCCTCGCCGTGGACGACGCGCGAAACCTGCCCGAAGAACATGCGCGCCGCGCGCGAGACCGGGCAGAAGGCAGTGCTGACCATCGACGCGCCCTACCGAAATGGCTTACGGGGGCTGGAGCGCGCCAGCCACGTCATCATCCT
>NZ_RZPW01000463.1:0-5105 GCF_003998455.1 Mesorhizobium sp. M7A.F.Ca.CA.001.08.2.1
TCCCTGATCAGCATGATGTTGTCGGCGCCGATTGGGATTTCGCCGCCGACAACATCATGCTGATCAGGGATGATGCGACGGGCGACGCGACGAAAATCGTCGCGCCGCAATTTGCCGCCGATCCGGAATTCCTCGATTTCGAGCGTTTCGTCGAAGGCAACATCTCCAGGCGCCGCGTGCAGAGGGGCGAATTGGGCTTTTTGAAGCCGGTGATCAGCCGTGCCTTCCTCGACCGCCATAGGTTGAGCTACGACGAGAGCCTGCGGCTGGGCGAGGACTATGAACTCTACGCCCGCGCGGTCGCATGCGGAGCGCGGTTCAAGGTCATTCGCTCCTGCGGCTACGGCGCCATCGTCCGCGCCGATTCCCTGAGCGGCCGCCACAAGACCCAGGACCTGAAGCGTTTGGCCGATGCGGATCTGGCGCTGCTGGCGATCGACAGCCTGCCGGAAGGCTCGAAGGCGGTGCTGCGGCGGCATGAACGGCACGTGCGCGACAAATATCGGCTGCGTAATTTCCTTGACGTCAAGGCCGAGCGGGGGCTGGGCTCGGCTGCGGCTTACGCCTTCGCCAGCCTGTCCAACCTCGTCCCCATCGTCCAGGGCGTGGCTTCCGACAAGCTCGAGGCGCTGTTTCGTCGTGTGGGCCTTGTGTCCAGCCAAAAGCCTGTGCCGCCGCTGCGCTTTCTGATGGCCGGAACCAGCACGGGCAAGGAACGCTGAGAGCGGTCCCGATGCAGCGATTTGTCCACTCGCGGCATGTCATCACGCAAACCATTTCGGTCGGATTTATGAGTTTACGAATTGGGTGGTTGCCTCGCGGCTCCGACGATGGCAGTCTATGTTGCGGTGCAGCATAGTGGACGACCAGCCGAACTTGGCCCCCGATCGGATTGGTCTGATGTCTCTCCCTCAAAAGGAGCACGACAACGCAACACGAGTTTTTGAGCCCCGGCTGCGGGGATCGGCCAGAAGCCCGGCCCACAAGCCGGCGATGACGGGAACCTGAGTTCATGGCCTCGATATTCGGTTTCAGATCAAGGGATCCGGCCCGCGACCGTCAGGCCGATGTTTCACGTCTTGATCGTCTGGCAAAGCTGTTCGAGCAGATTGCGGCCGAGATCGAGGCCGAGAGAACCGGGCTTGAGAATCGCTACCGGACGACGTCGACCAACGCCGCCTTTCTGGTCGAAGCGATGGAAAACGGCTCTGCTTCCGACAAGCGGTCTTCGGAAGTCAGCGCACTGACACAGTCGATCCTGAATTGCGAGCGCCGCATCGCGGCGCTGTCGCGCCAGGACGGCATGATGAAAGAGCTCCGTCATTCGCTGGATACGGTCTTTGACGAGGATGCCTCCTCGGCCGCCGCGGCGGAATTCGCCTGGCCGGCAGGCGCCGGCAGAGGTTGAACGTGAAGGCTCGGAACTGTTGCAACAGATTTGATGCAAGGCGGGAAGCAGAAGCAATCGAGAGGGTCACAAGGAAGGTCAAGGTTGGCCCGTGCAGGAGCGGTTCGAACGTCGACTTTGGGTTGGGGACACACAGCGCAAAGGTGAGTTTGGTATGAATTGGAATCCGAAACCTACGACGGCAATTGACGCACCGCCTCTCGCATATCGGACCGGACAAGCCGCCCGGCGGCTGGGGTCGCTCGGTGCGTTGCTGCTGGCTGCTCTTGGCGGTTTCCTGGCAACCCCTTCCCATGCCCAGGACATTCCGACATCGCCGTCCTTTGTCGATGATTTCAAAAGCTTCGACCGCACGCGCTGGTATGTTTCCGACGGCTGGAACAACGGCAGCCATCAGAATTGCACCTGGTCGAAAAATATGGTCGAACTGTCGAATGGTGTGCTGTCGCTCGGCTTCGAAAAGCAGACGCTGAAGGATCGCGACTACGTCTGCGGCGAGATCCAGACCAAGCAGCGCTTCGGCTATGGCACCTATGAGGCACGGCTGAAGACCGATACCGGCTCCGGCCTCAACGCCGCGTTCTTCACCTATATCGGTCCAAGCGACAAGCAGCCCTGGGACGAGATCGACTTCGAGGTCCTGACCAAGGACACCTCCAAGGTGCAGGTCAACGCCTATATCGCGGGCAAGGGCAAGAACGAGAAACTGGTCGACGTACCGGGCGGCACGGAGAAGGCCTTCAACGACTACGCCTTCGTCTGGCAGAAGGACAGCTTGCGATGGTACGTCAACGGCCAACTGGTGAACACGATTACCGACCCGGCGAAGCTGCCCAGCCATGCACAGAAGATATTCTTCAGCTTTTGGGGCAGCGATACGATGAAGGGCTGGATGGGAGCGTTCGCGGATCCGGGCCGCAAGCTTTCCCTGCAGGTCGAGCGGGTCGCCTTCACGGCGCTCGGCGAACCCTGTCAATTTCCGGAATCGCTGGCATGCAGTGTAAAGTAGTTGGGAAAGTCGATTTGAACCGGCGGGGCCGAAAACGGTCCGCTGCCTTGCATGGGAATGAAACCGAATGAATTTGACGGTGTTTGGAATTGGCTATGTCGGCCTCGTGCAGGCGGCGGTGCTTGCCGAAGTCGGGCACCAGGTGGTGTGCGTCGACATCGACGCCGCCAAGGTCGAGCGGCTCAACCAGGGCCTGGTTCCCATTTTCGAACCCGGTTTGGAAAACCTCGTCAAGGAGAACCATGCCGCCGGCCGCATCAAGTTCACAACGGATGCCGCCGCCGCTGTCAGGCACGGCGAGATCCAGATGATCGCGGTTGGCACGCCGCCGGGCGAGGACGGCTCGGCCGACCTCAAATATGTGCTGGCAGTCGCCGAGACCATCGGCCGCGAAATGGACAAACCCAAGATCGTCGTCGGCAAGTCGACTGTGCCGGTCGGCACCTGCGAAAAGGTGAAGGCCAGGATCGCCGACACGCTGAAGAAAAGAGGCCGCGAGGACCTGGCTTTCGATGTCGCTTCAAATCCGGAATTCCTCAAGGAAGGGTCCGCGGTTGCCGACTGCATGAAGCCGGACCGCATCATCGTCGGCACCGACAGCGAGGACACCGAGGCTGTGATGCGCGAACTCTACGCGCCGTTCAATCGCAACCATGAGAAGATGATCGTGATGGACGTGCGCAGCGCAGAATTCACCAAATATGCCGCCAACTGCATGCTGGCGACCAAGATCAGCTTCATGAACGAGATGGCCAATCTGGCCGAACAACTCGGCGCCGACATCGAGGAGGTCCGCAAGGGCATCGGCAGCGATCCGCGCATCGGCTACCATTTCATCTATCCGGGCCTCGGCTATGGCGGCTCGTGCTTCCCGAAGGATGTGCGGGCGCTGATCAAGACCGCCGAAGGCGTCAAGTTCGACGCCAAGCTGCTGCGCGCCGTTGAGGAGCGCAACAACGCACAGAAATCGGTTCTCTTCGACAAGGTGGACCGCTATTTCAAGGGCAACCTCAAAGGCAGGACCTTTGCGCTCTGGGGTCTGGCCTTCAAGCCCAACACCGACGACATGCGTGAGGCGCCGGCGCGCGTCCTGATGGAGGCGCTCTGGAAGGCCGGCGCCAATGTGCAGGCCTATGATCCCGAGGCGATGCAGGAATGCCAGGCCATCTACGGGCTGCGCGACGACCTGCTTCTGTGCGGCACCAAGGAGGCAGCGCTTCGCGGCGCCGATGCGCTGCTGATCGCCACAGAATGGAAGAGCTTTCGCGCGCCGTCCTTCGACGCGGTGAAGGACGCGCTGACCACGCCGGTCATCTTCGACGGCCGCAACCTCTATGACCCCAAGGTCATCGCCCGCCACGGCATCGAATATCACTCGATCGGCAGAATGGCGGCATGAGACCGGGCCCTGGCAGCCGGATGCAAGACCGGTCCGCACACGGCCTGCGGGCGCTGGGGTTGAGCGCGTATTTCTGTGTGGAGTTGTAGCTGATGGTGCTGGACGTAAAGCCGGAGCAAATCACCAAGAATCATTTCGATCTCGTCGCGATCGGTTCCGGCTTCGGTTCGGCCTTCTTCCTGCATGAGTTCGCCAGGCGCCGAAAGGCGCGCATTCTGGTGCTGGAGTGGGGACGCCACAACACCCATGAATGGCAGCTCGAACAGAACGTCAACACCGACATCGAAGACGAGACGACCTACAAGACCAATTCCGACAAGCCGTGGAACTACACGATCGGACTGGGTGGCGGGACGAACTGCTGGTTCGCGCAGACGCCAAGATTTCATCCCAATGATTTCCGGCTGAAAAGCACCTACGGCATCGGCAATGACTGGCCGATCAGTTATGACGACGTCGAGCCGTTCTACTGCGACGCGGAAGACATCATGTCGATCTCCGGCGACCCCGACATGGCGGCGATGCTGCCCCGCTCGAAGCCGTTTCCGCAACCGCCGCATCGCATGTCGACACCGGACAGGATGATGAAGGCGGCGCAGCCCGACCAGCACTTCGTCATGCCAACCGCGCGGGCTCGCGTGCCGACCGCGCAGCGCAGCTCGTGCTGTGCCAATCTGCGTTGCTGGCTGTGCCCGGTCGACGCCAAATTCACCGTCAACAACGGGTTGATGCACGTCTTCGAGCATCCCGACATCTCGGTCTGCCTCGGTGCGGAAGTGCGCCGGCTCGATCACGTCGGCGGTGCTGTCCGTTCGGTCACGTTCAGCCATGACGGCAAGGAATACCAGGTCAGCGGCGATCTCTTCATTCTCGGCGCCAATGCCATCCAGAGTGCGGCGATCATGCTGCGATCCGGCCTGGGCGGCGAATTTGTCGGCAGCGGCCTGCATGAATCCTACGGCTGGAATTTCGAGGTCTATCTCGACGGTGTCGACAATTTCGACGGCAGCACCATCACAACCGGCCTGAATTTCGGCCTCTATGATGGTCCTCACCGATCGGAGCATGCGGCGGCACTGGTCTATTTCGAGAACCGCTGGCAGCACGGAATGCGTGCCGAAAAGGGGCGGCTACGCCAGGCGCTGCCGTTGGTCGTGGTCACCGAGAACCTGCTCGACCCCGAGAACTACGTCACGCTTGACGCGGATGACAATGCCTTCGTCAGCTTCAAGGCGCCATCGGACTACGCGGTGAAGGGCATGGCGCGCGCTCTGGAGAAATTGCCTGAC
>NZ_RZPW01000464.1:0-5098 GCF_003998455.1 Mesorhizobium sp. M7A.F.Ca.CA.001.08.2.1
CAAGCAGCTAGATACGACAGGTGACCTCAAATGAGGCGTCTTGCATGGCTTCTACACCTGCCTGAATGCCAGAACTGCGTTCGTACCGCCCATGGCGAAGGCGTTGCTCATGGCGACGCGCACCTTGCGCTCGCGCGGCACATTGGGTGTGATGTCGAGGTCGCAAGCGGGATCTGGCTCGCGATAGTTGGCGGTCGGCGGCACGACGTCCTCTTGGATTGCCATCACGCAGGCGATCATTTCAAGCGCGCTCGCTGCGCCGAGGCAATGCGCGTGCGTGGACTTGGTGGAAGAGATGGACATCAAATAAGCGTGGTTTCCAAACACACGCTTGATCGCCGCCGTTTCAGTCTGATCATTGCTTTTGGTACCGGTGCCGTGCGCGTTGAGGTAGTCGACGTCCTCGGCATTCAGCCCGGCATCGGCAAGGCAGGCGCGCATCGCCGACGCTGGCCCCTCGACAGATGGCGCGGCAATGTGGAAGGCATCGGCGGAAAGGCCGACGCCGGCGATCTCGGCAAGAATTGTGGCACCACGCCTCGTGGCATGCTCGTAGCTTTCCAGCACGGCCATGCCCGCACCCTCGCCCAGCACCAGGCCCTTCCTATCGGCGGAGAAGGGCCGGCAGGTATCGGGTGAAAGCACGCGCATTGCTTCCCATGCTTTCAGCACGCCCCATGCGAAGGGTGCGTCGCTGCCTCCGGAAACCATTACGTCGGCCCGGCCCAGCTTGATCTGGTCCACCGCCGAGGCGATCGCATGGTTGGCCGAGGCACATGCGGAGGTCACCCCGAAGACCGGCCCGCGCAAGCCGAGGCTCAAGCTCACCTGGGCGGCGGCGGCGCTTGGCATCGTTTTGGGTACAGCGAGGATGCCAACTCGCCTCGCGCCGTCCAAAAGGAGGGCCCGGTAAGTTTCCTCCATCACATCCCAGCCCAAGCCGCCGACGCCCACTGTCGCGCCGAAGCGATGGGCATTCCCCTCGTCCCAGGAAAGTCCGGCCTGCCGCATGGCTTCGCGCGCTGCAAGCACGGCGAGCAAGCTGAAGCGGTCCATGGAGATGAGATGCCCCCGGTTGATGTCGTGCTGGGGCAGCGCCTTGATCTCAGCGCCGGTCATGCCCTCCAGGTCATGAAGCTCGGAATTGGCGATCGGGCCGATGGCGGAGCGGCCTTCGCGCATCTCTTTCCACATAGAGGCGGCGTCGGTGCCCAGTCCGCACAGGCCGCCCACTCCGGTGATAACGACGCGCCTGTCCATTCAAGCCTCCTTCGCAAGCAAGCCGCGGACGGCTTCCACGACGTCGCCGACATTCTTGAGATTGGACCAGGCATCGGCCGTGTTCATGTCGATCTTGATGCCGTAGGCCTGCTCCACATCCCAGAGGACGTCCGCCAAACCCAGCGAATCAAACCCGAGCGCGTCCAGTTCCGTGGCGATTGTTATCTCGCCGACGAATGACGCAGGCATTCCCTCACCGCTCTCCGACTCGGCGCGTTTCTTGATCAGGGCAATGACGTCCGTTGCGAATTGATCGGCCATTCTGTTTCCTGTCTTTCTTTCCCGCGTTTCGACCTGGACGCGGCTCAGTTCCTGAGGCGCGCCGCGTCGCGAAAGCCATCACGCTTGGGCAACTGACAAAGCCCAATGCTCATAAAGCCGGATCAGGTCCGGCCGGTGTGTGGCGTAGGTGCAGTATGACGATGTGAGCCGCTACACCGTGCGCGTCTCCCAGTCTGTCCATAGACTCGGAAGAAGTCGGACCCGGTCAGTTGCAACTCCCTTTCCCAGCACTCCACTGCCCGGTAGAGCGCATGAAAAATCTCCTTTCGGGCGGTTTCTGTTCTGCCCATGCAGGATTCCAGAACATTGATGAAATCGTTTGTTTCGATGAAAGGCATCCACACTTTGGATGGTTGACACGCGTTTCAAAGATCGTGAACTACATCTCGTCGTTGTGCTCGACGCACTCCCGACAGAGCGCAACCTCATGGGCGCGGCATGCAGGATTAACCGAGCCCAGCCGGTCATGAGTGCGGCCGGCCGGGTCGGGCGATAGGCAGTCATGCCCTGCCCTTCCTGCGGGTCAAGCACTCCGAAAAAACATTTCCCCCATAAATGCTAGATCTTCCGTTGCCTTTTCGCGGGCTTCTGCGTGAGGTGAGGCACGCCATCCATGGCATGTGGCACACGCACGCGATGCCAGTGCACGGTCGTTTTCTCGGCAAGGCCGTTCTCTACCTCGACCCGCACGCGCTCGCCCTGACGGACCCGGATTTCCGGGCCTGGAACGGGCCTTCGGCGCGCAATCGAGCCCGGTTCACCCGGCCCAATGGCGTCCACTTTGGGGGCGCATGCACTGCAGACCCGCTGGACCTGATCCGGGAGAGGATGGGCGCGGCGATTGGAATAGCTATGAAAGCGCATCGGACCGTGGAACTGCGCGCGCAGACTTTCGGAGGAAGGCTCGCTTTTAAACGTTATCGTGCAACTCTGACCGTTCTTCGCCTTGGCGGGTGCCGCGGAAGAATCCCGGGTTCTGCGAGCGCTGCGAGAACACCTGCGGTCGATCCTGTACCACAATCTCGCGAAGCTCGATGCTCTCTACAAACGATGTCTTGGATTCTCACGCCCTTATTTCAGCACTTCGCTCGCTTGCCCGACTCGGCCGCGGTCAGCCTTCACCGCCAATTTTATTGGCGCAGCGACGTTCCTATCGGTTCAGGCGAAGCTTCTTGAACCTGCCGCTCTCTCGTTGCCCTGGCACGATTAATCGTCCTCTCAGTCTGTCATTGGCGGAGTCGCTCCTGAGGCGCGCGCCGGCGAGTTCGAGGAGCGCGTGGCTATCTCCTCGGTCCAGCCGGATTCCGCTGCGCGCTCAGCCAATTCCTGGAAGGCCGATTCCAAGGCGAGCTGGCATTGAAGGCCGCGGTCCGGATGGTCGACTAGCTTGGTTCCACGATCGCAATGCTTGATCGCTTCATTGCAGGCCATGGGCTCTCGCCCTCTCCTTTTGCCACACGAGGCGCCAGCTCACGTGTTGTGCGCCCCGGCAACCGCTTTCACCAGCCGCTCCAGCGATCCCGCGCGCTCCAGCTCCGCAAAGAATGATGCGGCGTGACGCTACCCAGCCGGTGCTTCTCGGCCATTTGCACACATAGGGATAGTCGACCATGAAATCGGACCGAGGCGAGGCGTTGGACGTTTCAGTCTTGGTCTGAATGCGCCGCCCACGAGCCGATCGGCCTTCTCGATGATTTGGCGCACCCTCGTTGTCGACAAGCCATGTTCCTGAGCCAGGTCGGCGAAACTCTTGCCCTTCAGAAAGCCGTCGACCAGGGCTATGTTCCTATCGACGGTCGGCTAAATCCCAGCAGGCGCGCGCAGTTTTCCGGCATCATTCCGTTTGTTCATCCGCTTGTCCGCGCCCCCTGCAAATCCTACCGGGCCAAATCGGTGCTTGGAAGACCCACTCATGTCATGGCCTCGGGAAAGTACAAGGCCGACGGTTATGTGAATACGAAAGATGCTGGCGATCACCATGATCGTTGGTGACCGCTGACCTCCCCAATGTCGGCTTCGACGGCACACCGGGAGCTCTCGGCAATGTTGAATAATTCCGTTTGAAGATGGTTGACTTCGTCGTCGAGGCTCGATCCATCAGGATCGGTATCGACGATTCTATATTTGAGAAACCCAAATTCGTTTGACTCGCGCAATTCGCTGTACGGCGTATCATCGCAAGCGCGGGATTCCGACATCCTGCGAAGTGCCCGCGTTGCTGGAATCGATTTTGCGGAAGTAAAAAGGCCCCGGCGCTGGGTCGGCGCGCAGGGCCTTCAGGCATGTACGAGCTACCAGCATGTCCAGTTATGATCGTGCGCTATCATAATGAACAAACGGTGAATGATCGCTATCCGAGGTGCAGGGCGGGCGAGATGGTGGGGCGGTGGGGGACCTGTACCGCTGCAGCGGGGCCACGAGCAGCGACTCGAGCCATGCGCCACGCTGCAGGACCTCGATTTCGGGCCAAGCCTCGAGCCCGCAACTCGCCTTGCTTCTCGGAAATCATAAGGCTTTGTGGGGCGGTTAAGCAGCGCGATATGGCCGCGGCGATACGAAGTTTTCATCTTTACCCTGTTCAGACGGTCAGGCTGCCTTCGCCGCCGGCTTGGCTGCCTTGACATGGGTTATACTGCGGCGACCGTCGACGCCGATCGGAACGTCACCGTCAACCGTAGCGCGACGCACAACCCGGTGCTGGTCGCCATAGTCGTTGACCGCATAATGCTGGTTAGCACGGTTGTCCCAGATAGCGACGTCGCCTACTTGCCAGCGCCACCGCACGGTATTTTCCGGGGCAGTGACGTAGGACTGGAACACCTCGTAGAGTTTGGCGGAATCGCTCTTGGAAAGGCCGACGAGGCGCTGCACGAAATTGCCGAGCAGCAGCGACTTCTCCCCGGTTTCCGGATGGACGCGCACGACCGGATGCTCGGTCTCGTAGATCGTCGATGTGAAAACTTCCTCGAAGTGCTTCTTCTCTTCGGCTGTGGCGCGCGGGCGCACGGCTGCGTAGTCGTAGGCATTGCTATGAATAGCCCACAGATTGTCCGCCAATATTTTGAGCGGCGCCGGCAGATTCTCGTACGCGGCGTGCGTGTTGGACCAGATCGTGTCGCCCCCCGCCGCCGGAATGACGACGCCACGTAGGACCGAGAATTTCGGATAGGCATCGACGAAAGTCACATCGGTATGCCACTGGTCTGCCCTGCCACCGCCACGGCCGGAATCGAGATTGAGGATTGAGGCCGTGCCGGCTGCCGGCCCCTGCGTGGGATGAGGTACAAGGTTACCCAGACGCCGCGCGAACAATTCCTGCTCCGCATCGTCGAGATGCTCCTGGCCGCGGAAGAAGATCACCTTGTGTTTTAGAAGAAGCTGGTTGATGGCTGCTATCGCTGCGTCCGAAAGGTCTCCACCAAGGCGAACTCCTCTGATTTCAGCTCCAACACGGCTGGTCAGCGGTACAACGTCGGAGTCAGGAATTCTCTTCGTCAAGCTCGAAAGCCAAAATCCCGGCGGATCGATCAAGGAT
>NZ_RZPW01000465.1:0-5045 GCF_003998455.1 Mesorhizobium sp. M7A.F.Ca.CA.001.08.2.1
ATGCGCTGGTCGATCTCGGCGGCACGCGGGCGACGCCGAACACCCGCGCCACGACCGAGCCGGCGCGGGACGGACTGGTGGCGAAAAGCGTCAACGCCGCGCCCAGCGCACTGGCCGACCGCAACGCCTTCCTGGACCGTTTTGCGCGCTTCATCCCGGCCGCGTTCTACTACAAGACCTTCATGTGGCCGGACTGGCACAGGTTCGAGCCGCGCATCCGCGCCATGGCGGGGCTGGGCACAGTCGATGCTGACTGGACCTCGCCCGGCATGGCCGACCAGATCAACCATCATTGCGACGTGCTGGTGGTGGGCGCGGGGCCGGCAGGGCTGGCGGCGGCAAGACTGGCGTCCGGTGCTGGCCTGACCGTCGCACTGGTCGACGACCAGCAGAGCCCCGGCGGATCGCTCGGCCATCGTGCCGCGGAGATCGACGGCAAGCCGGCGGCCGTATGGGTCAAGGAGACGATTGCCGAGCTTGCGGCTGGCGGTCACCTCATCCTGCCTTCGACCACCGCCTTCGGCATTTACGACCACAATCTGGTCGGGCTGAACCAGCGTCATCTCGACGGCCGGCCGGATACGCTGTGGCGCGTCAGGCCGCGCCAGATCGTGCTGGCGACCGGCGCCATAGAGCGACCGCTGCCTTTCGCCAACAACGATCTGCCGGGCATCATGTCGGCGGATGCGGCGTTCGCCTATCTCCGGCGCCACGCTGTGCTGGTCGGCCGCCGCATCATCGTCGCCACCAACAATGACAGCGCCTATGAGGTGGCGGGGGCGCTTGCCGAGGTCGGCGCCGAAGTCAGGCTTGTCGATATCCGGCGTGACGGCACGCCTGCGGCGGCGGCCAATGTCCGGCTGATCAAGGGGCGTTCTCTCGCATCCGCCAGCGGCAAGCTGCGCGTCGACGGGGTGACGCTCGACGACGGCACGAGGTTCGATGCCGATTGCGTTGTGGTCTCGGGCGGCTGGACGCCGACCATTCATCTCTTCGGCCAGGCCAAGGGCAAGCTCGCCTGGAGCGATGCGCGCGCGGCCTTCCTGCCGGGCGAACCGGTCGGCGGTATCGCCGTGGTCGGCGCCGCAGCCGGCGCGGTCTCCTTGTCGGAGGTGTTTGCCGGCGTGGAAAAGGCATTCGCCGGCAAGGAGAACGCGGCAACACCACGCAGCACCGGGCCGGAGGCGACGGACGGCATTCTCCCGGCCTGGCCGATGCCGGGCTCGAAAGGCCGCATCTGGATCGACTACCAGAACGACGTGACGGTGAAGGACGTCGAGCTGGCCGCACGCGAAAACTTCGTCTCGGTCGAACATCTGAAGCGCTACACCACGCTCGGCATGGCGACCGACCAGGGCAAGACCTCCAACCTGCCCGGGCTGGCGCTGATGGCAGGGATTACCGGCCGCACGGTGCCGGAGGTCGGCACCACCACCTACCGGCCGCCGTTCACGCCGGTGCCGCTGGCAAGCTTTGCCGGCGCGCGCGTCGGTGAATTGATGGCGCCGGTACGGCGGCTGCCGCTCGAAAACGTCCATCGCGCCAGCGGCGCTGTCTTCCAGGAATATGGCGGCTGGCTGCGGCCTGCCCACTATGGCGGCAACGCGGACGCGGAACGTTCGATCGCGGACGAGGCGCGACGTGCGCGCCAGTCGGTTGCGCTGTTCGATGGTTCGACGCTCGGCAAGATCGAGGTGATCGGGCCGCAGGCGGCGGCGTTCGTCGATTTCCTCTACTACAACACCATGTCAACATTGAAACCGGGCCGCTGCCGCTATGGCTTCATGCTGTCTGAGAACGGCGTGGTCTTCGACGACGGCGTGCTGGTGCGGCTGGACGAGCATCGCTTCGTCGTGTCGTGCTCGTCCTCGCATGTCGCCGCCGTCCATGCGCGGCTGGAGGAATGGCGCCAGGACCGTTTTGGCCGCGGCGCCGTCTACATCCACAACGCCACACCGGACATGGCGACACTGACCGTTTCGGGGCCAAATGCCCGCAAGCTGCTGGAAAAGCTGCATCTTGGCCTCTCGCTCGACGATGCCGACCTGCCGCACATGGCGATCGGTCATGGCACTTATGCCGGCGACGAAGTCCGCATCGCCCGCGTCAGTTTCACCGGCGACAGGAGCTACGAGATTTCGATCCGGGCCGACCACGCCGAGCCGCTATGGGCGCATCTGCGCGAGGCCGGCCAGGCGCTCGACGCCATCGTCATCGGCCTGGAGGCGCTGATGATCCTGCGTGCCGAAAAGGGTTTTATCGTCATCGGCAAGGACACCGACGGCACCACATTGCCGCATGATCTCGGCGTCCACGGTCCGCGGGCGAAACGCAAGACCGAGTTCGTCGGCCGCCGCTCATTGTTCACCGAGGAGGCGTCGCGTGACAATCGCATGCAGCTTGTCGGGCTGGCGGTGCCGCAAGGCGAAGCACCGCTGCCGACCGGCGCGCATGGCATCAAACGGATCGACGGCAGATTGCGCAGCCAGGGCTTTGTCACCTCGAGCTACCAGAGCCCGACGCTTGGCCGCCCGGTTGCGCTTGGGCTGATAGAGCGCGGCGAGACGCGGCACGGCGAGACGATCGACATCCAGTATCTCGGCAAGATCAGCAAGGCGACAATTACCGCCCCTTGCGCCTTCGACCCGGCAGGAGACCGGCTGCATGCGTGATCTCGCGGAAAAATGGTCCGTTGCACCGGACTGGCAATCGGCGGTGATCAAGGTGCCCGGCCTTGTGGTACGCGCGGTCTGCGGCCTCAACCAGTTGCTGGTCAGCGGCGACCTCGACGCGTGGGCGCGGGCTTCGAGCGCCGACGGGAACGGAGTCGGAGCCTTTGACACCGCACAAGGTGACCGCTATGCGGCGCGACTGGCGCGCGACCGGCTGCTCGTCGTCTCGAACAGCCCGCTTGCCATCGCCTCGGGCTGGCACATAGACGGGTTCGCGGTGACGGCGATCAGCGCCGGGTTGCAAATGTTCGAGGCCGAGGGCACGGCGCTCGACGCTTTCATCGCGCGTGGAACGACGCTCGATCCCAGCCAAGCGAGCGCCAGTGCAGCGCTGTCCTTCGCCGACATCAGCGCCGTCGTCTATCGCCATGACGCCAAGCTGCGCATCCATGTCGATCGCGGTCTTGCCGCCTATCTCTGGACATGGATGGAAATTGCCGCCGGCAACATCGCCGCAGGATCAGCGAAGTAGCCGGTTACGGCTGGTCAGAGTGTGAACGACCAGAACAGGCAGGCCAGCGTCGCGGCGGCAAAGACGGCGAAGAACAGGCTGCGCAGCAGCACGTTGCGGCGCAGCTCGTTCATGACGAAGTGACAACCGGCGATCGCCGCGGAAAACAGGAACCGCCAGTTCAGCAATGTCCACACGGCGCTGCCCTGCCCGAACGCCCATCTGGCGACCAGACAGCCGACGATGGTCGCAAACAGTGCGATCACGGTCCAGAAAAGGGCATCGGCGGCATGGGTCAGGACGATACCGGCCGCCCTTATCGGCAGGATCATCATCAGCATCGCGCTGAAGAAATAGACGGCGGCAATCGGGATGAACACGCCGGCGTCGGCAATGCCGTCAAGGCGCCTGACGCCGATCGCGCCATAGGGATAGCCGTGCCTGGCGACAGCCAGGCTCAACGCCATGAGCAAGGCGGTCAGCACGGCGACCAATGCGAAGGATGTGAGGGCTTTGCTCATGACGTTCCTGTCCCAGACGAATCAGACAGGAACGGTTTTAGCGGTCGGTCGTAAATTGCGCGTAAGCGGGGGCGCTGCCCTCACGGATTTCGTTCAGTTCAATCTGGCTGACGACAGGCTATTCAGCGGCGATCCGGCCTGCCGAACGATTGGCCAGCACAAAGCCGACCTCGTCGACCGCCTGCGCCGCACGCTTAAGGATCGCCTCGGAGCGCAGCACGCCGTCGGTGAAATCCTTGTCGGTGGCGTAGACGGCGGTGGGCAGCGCAAAGGCCTCGAAGAAGCCGAACAGCGGCCGCAGCTGATGCTCGACGATCAAGGCATGGCGCTCGCCACCGCCGGTCGCCGTCAGCACGATGGGCTTTCCCCGCAATGCCGCCGGATCGATCAGGTCGAAGAAATGCTTGAAAAGGCCGGTATAGCTGCCCTTGTAGGTCGGCGAGCCCACGACAAGCACGTCGGCGGCGAGGATTTGTTCCAGGATCGCGTGCGCCTGGCCGTCGAGATCGCGGGCCCATTTCGCCGTTCCCAGCGACGGCCCGAGATCCTCGATATCATAGGTGCTCGCCGATAGGCCGTGGCTGGCGGCGATGTCCCTGGCGATCAGATCGACGAAGGCGCGCGTCTTTGACGGCCTGGTGATGTTGCCGGAAAAGCCGACGACTGTTGGATTTGACATGGCAGTGGCCTCTTGGATGGTCGAAGGTTTGACGTGGCGGGCCGCCAGCCCGCCGGTGGGAAATCAGCTCCAGGCGTGCAGCGGCGGATTTTCGCCGTTGAGGAAATATTTGCCGAGGATCGAGTATTTCCAGCGCACCGGATCGTGCAGCGTGTGCGTGCGCGCGTTGCGCCAATGCCGGTCGAGATTGTGCTCGGCCAGGGTTGAGCGGGTCCCTGCCAGTTCGAACAGCTTGTTGGTGGCGGCGATGGCGATCTCTGTCGACAATATCTTGGCTTCAGCAGTGACGATCTGGGCGTGCGCCACCGTCTCGGCTGTCGGCTCGGCCACTGCCCGGTCGATTGCATGACCGGCCTTTTCGAGCAGCGCCTGCGCCGCGTGCAGGCGCAGCGTCAGGTCGCCGATGGCCTGAATGGTGTAGGGATCGTCCCAGGCGTTGTCGACGCCGCTGTCGATCCAGGCGCGGCTTTTGGTCCTGACGAAATCGACCGTCTCGTCGATCGCCGCCTGGGCGATGCCGGTGTCCACGGCCACCTGGATGATCTGGAAGATGGCGCCGTCGGCGGTCGGTTTGTCGTAGCCCTTGTAGCCGGGTACCAGATGCGTCTTCGGCACCTTGACGTTGTCGATGATGACGGTGCCGGACAGGGTAGTGCGCCTGT
>NZ_RZPW01000466.1:0-5040 GCF_003998455.1 Mesorhizobium sp. M7A.F.Ca.CA.001.08.2.1
TCGTGGTCGAGGCGCAGAAGCGGCTCTATCAAGGCGTGCCGGTGGCGCAGCGCGCATCGCGCCGCGTCTTCGTGCCGGTGCTGTCGCCGCATGGCGCCACCCGGCTTGGCCGTCACAAAGCGGATGCCAAGCCCTTGGCTGCGCGGGTGACGGCTTCGTGATCGCGGCAAGCGTGCCTGACGTCGTTTCCCTGCCTATCTGTCGCAAGCAGACCGACAGCCCATCCGGCAGCCCATACGAACGCCTGTCAAGTTTCTCCATCCGGTTGCAGCACTGACGCAAGGACCTCGGCCATGGCTGATCAACCGGACAATGCCGCCGCCGTCCAGCCGGTTGCCGTGGCGGTCGAGGCCAGCAGCCTGCACGATCAGGTGATGACGATCCGGCGGGCGCTTGCGGGATCGCCGGTTCGCAGATGGTTGCTGTGGACATCGGTCGGCATCATGGCCGTGATCATCGCAACGTCGATCGGCCAGGTTCTGCTCAACCGCTGGAACCAGCCTTTCTACGATGCGCTTGCCCGCCGCGACATGGCGGCCTTTTTGCACCAGCTCCTCGTCTTCGCGGCCATAGCCGGGGGACTTCTGGTGCTCAATATCGGCCAGACCTGGCTCAACCAGATGATCAGGCTCAAGCTGCGCGAGGCGCTGACGCTGGATCTGATCGATCAATGGATGCGGCCGGCGCGCGCCTTCCGTCTGGCCAATGCCGGCGCCATCGGCGTCAATCCCGACCAGCGCATGCAGCAGGACGCCGCGCATCTGTCCGATCTGTCAACCGATCTCGGCGTCGGCCTGCTGCAGTCGTGCATCCTGCTCGTGTCCTTCGTCGGCGTGCTGTGGGAGCTGTCCTCGGGCTTCGTGTTCCACATCGGCGGGACCTCGCTGGCCATACCGGGCTACATGGTCTGGGCCGCCATCCTTTACGCCGGCATCGCCTCCTGGCTGAGTTGGCTGGTCGGGCGGCCGCTCATCCGCCTGAACAGCGACCGCTATACACGCGAAGCCGAGCTGCGCTCCTCGATGGTGCGCGTCAACGAGAATGTCGATGCCATCGCGTTGTATCATGGCGAGGCCGACGCCAGGCGGCGGCTCGAACTCGATCTCGGCACGGTGCTGGGCGCCATGCGGCGCATCTACACCGCCCAGATCAACCTGTCCTGGGTGACCGACACCTATGGCTGGATCACCGTCGTGGCGCCCATACTGGTTGCTTCGCCTGTCTATTTCTCAGGTGATATCAGCTTTGGCGGGCTGATGATGGCGGTCGGCGCATTCAACCAGGTCCACTCCTCCTTGCGCTGGTTCATCAACAACATCGGCAGCATTGCCGATTGGCGCGCCACGCTGATGCGCGTGGCCGATTTCCGCATCGCGCTCGATGAAACCGATGCGTTGCACGACACCGAAAAGCGCATCGCCTTCGGCCAAAACGTCAGTGGCAGCCTGACTTTCGAGAAGCTCGAAGTGGCCTCGCCGGAGGGCTGCACCAGGCTCGCCGACCCGCATGTCGAAATCCGCCCCGGCGAGCGCGTCATGATCACCGGCGATCCCGGTGCGGGCAAGACGCTGTTCTTTCGTGCCATTGCCGGCCTGTGGCCATGGGGAAGCGGCCGGATCGGCCTGCCGGCGGGAGAAACCCCCATATTCGTGCCGCGCGTGCCTTATTTTCCAGTCGGCACATTGCGCGAAGTCCTCGATCACCCGAACGGCCCCGCGCCGGCGGACGATGCCGACATTTCGGCGGTGCTGGCCGAGGTCGGTCTGGGACGGCTATCCTCATCGCTCGACCGCGCCGGGCGTTGGGACCATGAGTTGGGCGATGACGAACAGCGCTCGCTGGCCTTCGCCAGGCTCGCGTTGCGGCAGCCGAAATGGGTGATCATCGACGAGGCGCTGGATGCATTCGACGGCCCATCGCTAAGACGCGTGCTGTCGATGCTCGAGAAGCGTTTGCCGGCGACAGCGATCCTCAACATCGGGCGCGGCCAGCACAACAACCACTTCTTCCCGCGCGCGTTGACGATCGTCAAGGATTCCGGTGCGCCAGCGCTGAAGCCCGCCCGCGTCAGAGCCGGCGCGATCGAACCGCCGCCAGTCGCCGCCCGCCGCAAGAAATGAGCTGATATCCGGACGGGGAAGCAAAGCTTTATTTTGCCGTGATCGCGAGGGAAGCTCTTCGGGAGAACAACCTCGTGACGGCCATGCTTGATGCTCTGCGCCTGCTTGCCTGTCTTGCCTGCGCCCAGGCTGCTCCCGCCGCCTCGCCGCGGGATGCGCTCGCCATCGACGTCGAGCTGGTGCTGGCAGTCGACATCTCGCTGTCGATGGACGAGAAGGAGTTCGCGCTGCAGCGCGCCGGTTATGTCGAGGCGCTGCGGCATCCCGACTTCATCAAGGCTGTCCGGGCCGGCGCCACGGGCCGCATAGCGCTGACCTATTTCGAGTGGGCCGGCACGGTGCGCGACGACGCGGTCATCGGCTGGCAGATCATCGATAGTGCCGAGAGCGCCAACAGCTTTGCCGACGAGGTCGCGGCGCGCCCGTTCCGCAGCTTTCGCGGCACTTCGATTTCCGGCGCGCTGGCCTTCGGTGCCGAGCTTTTCGACCGCACGTCTTTCCAGGGCGAACGTAGCGTCATCGACATTTCGGGCGACGGACCGAACAATATCGGGCCGCCAGTCACCGCGACGCGTGATGCGGCGACTGCCAAAGGCATCGTCGTCAACGGCCTGCCGATCCTGATCAGCCCGTCGCCCACCTTCAGCCATCTCGACCAGTATTACGCGCAGTGCGTGACCGGCGGGCCCGGTTCCTTCGTGCTGCCCATCTATGCCGCCGCGGAGTTTTCGACAGCCATCCGGCGCAAGCTGATCCTCGAAGTGAGCGGCATTCGGGACAAGGCGAGAATCACCCCCGTCGACGCGGCCAAGCCGATAGACTGCCTGCAGGGCGAACGGGACAGGCGGTTTTTATCGGATCCGTATTTTCCCGAACTTGACCGCTGAGCTCTCGATAGTGCGGTTCACGCAATCCGGAGGGAAAACCGTTCCACGATTTTCCTGGAGTTGCTCTGGGTTCAGGCGAGCCGGGCGCCACATTGGTTGCGAAACTCGTTGGAGAGATCGCGGCGCCAGCGTCGGCCATGGACATAGCCTTGCATCAATTCCGGCAGCGAGTAGCCAAGCGCTTTCGACGAACGGTTGGCCATATAGCCCTGGAATGCCTCCGGTATCCTGCCTCGCAGGATATCGGCGATGAGCTGCCGCGAGATCATGTAAGGCGGAATGTGCGGGTAGGCGTGGGCAATATGAGGATGTTTGCCCATCAGGTTCGCATAGGCCTCGACATAGCCGTCACGGCGGCCGGAAATCGAGTTCTCCGAATTGTATTTCGTCCAGTCGAGGTCCTCGGACAGTTGCGCACCGAAGCGCCGGGCAAGGCGCAGCAGCAATTCGCGATCCTGCATGCGGGTGATGTCGCTGTCGTAGCCGCCGATGGCCAGCAAGGCTTCACGGCGAGCAGTGATCGCGGAGCCGGCGATGAAGATGGTCTGCCCAACCAGCGTCCGCTCAAGCATTGCGGGGCTCACGAATGCCTCGGGGTTGGCGCAGTTTGTGATGCGATTGCCCTTCAGGGACACGAACGAACTGATCAGCACTTGCAGTGCAGGATTTTCATCGAACCAGGTCAGGGTTCGTTCAAGCCGGTGCGGCATGTAGATGTCGTCGGAATCGAGGAACGTCACCAACGGCGCCCGCGCCCGCTCGATGCCGGCATTCCTGGCGGCGTTGGCGCCTCGCCATTTCGCCCCGACATAGATTAGCCGCGGGTCCTGGATGCGGGCCAGCGCCGCTTCGGTCCCATCGGTCGAACCATCGTCGACGACAATGTGCTCAAACCTCGACATGCTCTGGGAGAATACGCTTTCCACGGCGCGCAACACTGTTTCGCGTCGGTTGTGGGTCGGCGTAATGACCGTGATGAGAGGTACTGGATCGATCCCGGCCATGTCTGTCAGCTGTTTCCTGCGCAGGGTTGCGCGTCTGTCCAGGACTTTTCGATTTTCAGAACGGTCGAATGGATTGGACTTCCCTTTCTCTACACCACATCACAGTCGGCGCGACGCTATAAAAAACGACTGCCCCTGTCACCCACCGTGCCGGTACTCAATCCAGGCGAGACAACGAATCCCCGCTCTTAGCGTTCCAATTGCAACAGCACCGCCGCACATAGCATTACGAATCACCATGGAAGCAACCCATCATGACAGATAGCATACATCTCATTACCTCAGACGTAATCGCTTAGCGCTCGGCCTTTGGTCAGATTGCCCATGCAGAGGCCGGCAACTCGGCTTCGATGACAAGGGAGTTCAGTCATGGCCGCTTACGCCGTCGCCCATATGCGCCAAGCCACAATGGGTCCGCAGATCGTCGAATATCTGCATAGGATAGATGCCACGCTGGAACCTTTCGGCGGCCGTTTTCTGGTCCATGGCGGCGATGTGGAGGCGATCGAGAAGGACTGGCCTGGCCATCTGATCATCATAGAATTTCCCGACAGGCAGCATGTGCATGGCTGGTACAATTCGCCGGCCTACCAAGCGATACTGGCGCTGCGCACGGACAATTCGGAGGCCGATGTGGTGTTCGTCGACGGCGTCGAACATCCGCACAAGGCCACGGATATTCTGGAGCAATCGCCGGATCAAGGATCAATTGGACGCTGAACTGCGGTTCAAGGAATGGCGGTACAGCGTCTAGCTATGCCCAACATAGTCTGGCACCGTTTCGATTTTGTCGCGAACCATGCCAGTTGCGAAACTGAACTGGCCCCAAAACGCCAAACCATAAAAAGCCTGACCGACAATCAAAGAAAAGGGAACCTGCCAAAGCGGCATCCCGGTTTCCCGGGCATGGCCTACGATCCGTCGTGTCGTGCGCCATGACATGGTGAGCCACCGGCTGAAGGACTTGACTATCCGTCGCGTGCGGCTCGGCGAATTGAGCGCAACGAACTTCCGGTCGGCGTCGCGACC
>NZ_RZPW01000467.1:0-5037 GCF_003998455.1 Mesorhizobium sp. M7A.F.Ca.CA.001.08.2.1
TCTCAGTACAGCCCAAGCCGCCTTCTATATCGGGCTCTCCCAGCGCACGCTCGAAAAGATGCGGCTCAAGGGCGGCGGCCCGAAATTCCGCAAGCACGGCCGCTATGTCCGCTATCACATCGACGAACTCGACCATTGGTCGAAAGGACACCCGCAGCACTCCATCGCCGGCGATGGCAAGGCCGGTTCCGGCCAGGGCGGCACGGGAGGCCGTTCATGAGGCGGCGCCCTTCCATCCATCTGATCGGCAGCCGCCTGAGGCGTGTTCGAGCCCGTAAGACGGTCGCCTTGGCCGCGGCCGGTCTCGGTCTTTTGGGCTTCACGGCGCTGGGAAAGCCCGCCCCTTGGCTGGTCTGGAACGCCTCGGCCAGCGCGCCGATCGGCCTTTACCGCATCGCTGCGGGAGCGCTGGCGCGTGGCGATCTCGTGCTCGTGCGCCCGCCTGAATACGCGGCGTATCTCGCCGCCGAGCGCAGCTATCTGCCTCGCAATGTGCCGCTGGCAAAACGTCTTGCAGCGCTGCCGGACGATAATGTCTGCGCCTTCAATGACGCCATCATCATCGGCGGCGACATCGTCGCGCGCCGGCTCAAAATCGACGCCGAAGGCCGACCTTTGCCATGGTGGAACGGCTGCCGAGCGCTCGGGGATAACGAGGTTTTCCTGCTCGGCAGCGACAAAAACCGCTCCTTCGACAGCCGCTATTTCGGGCCTGTTCCCACTCAAAATGTCATCGGGAGGCTCGTACCACTATGGACCGAGTGACCCTCCTCTTGTTGGGCATGATCGCCATTGCGCCATGCGCCTGTTCCGCCTCGACCGGCGCTGAGCCGGTCGCCATCTCCCAAAGTCCGCAGCTGCGAAAGTGGCAGACGTTGGTATCGGAAGCAAGCCGGCGCTTCCATATTCCCCAAGCCTGGATCTATGCCGTCATGGCTGCCGAAAGCGGCGGCAAGACAATGCGCGGCGGCCGCCCCATCACCTCCCCCGCTGGCGCCATGGGCCTCATGCAGGTGATGCCCGGCACCTATGAAGAGATGCGGGTCGAACACGGCCTTGGGCCTAACCCCCACGATCCGCGCGACAATATCCTGGCCGGCACGGCCTATCTCAGTGCCATGTATGACCGCTTCGGATTTCCTGGCCTGTTTGGCGCCTACAATGCCGGTCCCGAGCGCTACGACGAGCATTTGAAGCGTGGCAAACCGCTGCCAGAAGAGACCGTCGAGTACCTCGACCAACTCAAGGCGGCCGGAGTTTCGGCGGCCGACATCGAGGCGTTCGAAAGCCAATCTGTCGCTCCAAAGGCGCAAATCGCTCCTCTCGGACGGTCGCTGTTCTTCATTCATGACGGTGTTCACTCAGGCGTGCGAAACGGCGATCTCTTCGTGCCGCTCGGCAAGGACGGCGCGCAGCCGAAGGAGCCGGTGCGTTAGCCATGGCGGACGGGGGCGCGTCTGGCGGGGCTGGGCGCGTACGGCAAGATAAAGGTACCGCCTCCAGGAGGCGGTTAAATCTTTGTCTGCACATCGTTTTTCCGGGAGGCTGCCGCCGGTGCCAAGAGGGTTGGACGTGTAAGTGTCTGATTTTGCTTGATATGTCTGGGAGGCTCGCATTAAGGATGACGAGTTCAGGCCGAAGCTCGGCAAAATCGGGTCGCGCGGCTCGAAGGCCGGCAAACGCTATGCCGGCCAGGTTCGTGCGGCGATCAACCGGGCTGGCGGCCGGCCGCAACGCGGTGGTCGCTTCACAGGAAGCCGGACAGGGCGCGGCGGGGCGGCCGCCGCACTGCTGAAATCGCGCGACCGGTATGCCGCCTTCCGCCAGCGCCGGGTGATCGTCAAGGCGCGGGTCGTCAAGCTCGCCGGCAAGGGCGCGGACGGGGCGCGTGCCCATCTACGCTATCTTCAGCGCGACGGGGTCACCCGCGAAGGTGAACCTGGCGAGCTCTACGGCGCCGACAGCGGCCGCGTCGACGGCAAGGCGTTCATCGATCGCGCGGACGGCGACCGCCATCAGTTCCGCTTCATCGTCGCTGCCGAAGACGGCATCGAGTACGACGACCTCAAGGCGCTGACGCGGCGGCTCATGGCGCAGATGCAGGAAGACCTCGGCACGAAGCTCGACTGGGTCGCGGTCGATCATTTCAACACCGGCCACCCGCACAGCCACATCATCGTCCGTGGCAGGGACGACCGTGGCGAGAACCTGGTCATCGCGCGCGAATATATCTCATCTGGCATCCGCGAGCGGGCGGCCGAGCTGGTCAGCCTCGATCTCGGTCCGCGAACCGACCGCGAGATTGAGCTTCGCCTGCGCCGGGAAATGGAGCAGGAACGCTTCACCAGCATCGACCGTCGGCTGCTCAGCATGCGTGATGATGACGGCCTGGTCTCGCCGGGCGGTCCCGACGCCATTCGCCAGACGCTGCACCAGGGACGGCTGCGCAAGCTCGAGCGGATGGGTCTGGCCGCGGAGGTCGGCGCTGGCTCCTGGCGCCTCGACGATGAGCTCGAAGCCACGCTGCGCCGCACCGGCGAACGCGGCGACATCATCAAGACCATGCACCGCGAACTGACCGGCAAGGGGCTTGCCCGCAGGGCCGCCGACTGGGTGATCCACGATCGATCCGGCGAGCCCGTCCAGTCTCTCGTCGGTCGCGTTGTCGCGCGTGGACTGGCCGACGAGATCAATGACCGCCATTACATGATCGTCGACGCCGTCGACGGTAAGAGCCATTGGATCAACATCGGTAGAGGCGAGGCGATGGAAACGATGCCTAATGGCTGCATCGTGCGTGTCGCGCCAAGGAACACCGAGCCGAGGCAGGTCGATCGTACCATCGCCGAAATCGCCGCCGCGCATGGCGGCCGTTACGACGTCGATATGCACCTGAAGCATGACCCATCCGCCACCGAGAGCTTTGCGCGAACGCATGTGCGGCGGCTGGAGGCGATCCGCCGCGCGACCGGCGGCGTCGAGCGAGAGCCGAACGGCACCTGGCTCATCGCGCCGGACCATCTCGATCGCGTCGCGAATTATGAGGGCCAGCGGGCCAGGGCCGAGCCTGTCGTTGCCGACAAGCTCTCCTCAATGGCGCTGGAGCGACAGGTCAGCTTCAACGGCGCCACCTGGCTCGACCGGGAGCTGGTTGCCGATAGACCCGAGCCTTTGCACGGATCCGGCTTCGGCCGCGACGTGAGAGAGGCGCAAGCTCGCCGGCGGCAGTGGCTGATCGCGCAAGGCCTCGCGCATAAAGAACAGGATGGGATCGTCTATCGAGCCAACATGCTTTCGATCCTGCGCCAGCGAGAACTGAACCGTGTTGCTGGCCAACTGTCGGAGGAACTTGGCCTGCCCTATGCCGAAGCGCGATCCGGAGGACGAGTAGAGGGTACGCTCCGCCGCTCCGTCGAGCTTGCCAGCGGAAAATATGCCGTCGTTGAAAAGTCGCGCGAGTTCACGCTGGTGCCATGGCGGCCGGTGCTTGAGCGCCATGTGGGCAAGGAGGTCTCCGGTGTCGTGAGTGGGGAGGGGATTTCATGGACCGTCGGCCGGCAAAGGAGCGGACCTGGTGTTTCGTGAGATGGTGTACAGCTTTTTAGCCAGCGGCGCGGGCAGCCATGCGAGCCCGCGTAGACCTTATGGCCGCACGCCCGCAATCGGTCGCATGGACCTGCCAGGCGGGGCGGCTTTGGAGCGTTCGGACCCGACACGCTGCGTGAGTGGCCAGACTTCGAGCGCTCGAAGATGCGGACTGTTGTCTGCTGGCCGGCGTTATTCCGGCTGGCCTATGACCGCGGCGCAACAGTTCACCGCTGAAGTTGCCACGGGCGAACATCGACAAGAGAAAAAACACCATTGCGCGTTACAAATCGCCGTTGAAAGCGTTTAGGTTGCATGCGCTTCGCCAAGTAAACGGATACCCCAGAAGAGAGCCATGACCACGGCCCGCCATATCGTGACGCTGCTTAAAAGCCACATTGCCGGCGACGAGGATCGTTTCCTCTCTATCGCGATGCAGCTTGCTGCGCATGAGGCACGTCAAGGCCATGGCAAGCTTGCTCAGGAGCTCAAGGATCTGGTCGACGCAGCCAAGAGCAGGGACGCCCGGATTGCCAAGAGCAGTCGGCCGGTTCCCCTTTTTCAGCCAAAGGGCGAACTCGCAGGCCTCCTGCATGTGCGCTATCCGGACCTGCGACTGACGGACATGATTTTGCCGGACAGTCTGCGCTCGCGCCTGCACCGCGTGCTGGGAGAGCAGCGCCAACAAGCAAGCTTGCGCGAGCACGGGCTTGTTCCCCGTCGCAAACTGCTTCTGGTCGGCCCGCCAGGATCAGGCAAGACGATGACCGCATCGGCATTGGCCGGGGAGCTTCATCTGCCCCTTTTCATGATCGTCCTCGATGGTTTGATCACCAAGTTCATGGGAGAGACTGCCGGAAAGCTGCGGCTTGTTTTTGATGCAATGCAGGCGACGCGGGGCGTCTACTTCTTTGACGAATTCGATGCCATCGGCGCGCGTCGAGGCGAACGCCAGGATGTTGGCGAGATTCGGCGCGTGCTGAATTCGTTTCTGCAGTTTCTCGAGCAAGACGACAGCCACAGCCTGATTATTGCGGCAACAAATCATCCCGAGCTGCTCGACAGAGCTTTGTTCCGCCGTTTCGACGATGTCATCGAATACGCCGTGCCCGATCGGCCGATTATCGAGGCGCTGCTTCGGGCTCGACTCGACCGCTTCGACACCAGAGGGCTTGCCTGGAACGAGGCGATCTCTCAGGCAGAGAGACTGTCGCAGGCCGAGATCACCCGCGCGGCCGACGACGCTGCAAAAACCATCATATTGCGGGGGGGGAAGCGGATCACCTCGGAAGCGCTCATCGACGCTCTGAAGGAACGCCGGCAGGCTTCGCTGTCTGAGTAGCGACAGCACAGATCATAATGGCAGACGATTTTCCGCGCGACCGCGCCCATATCCACCTTCGCAACAACGGCATTCGGGAAGCCTATCGGCGGCCCAACCAACTTATACAT
>NZ_RZPW01000468.1:0-5029 GCF_003998455.1 Mesorhizobium sp. M7A.F.Ca.CA.001.08.2.1
TGGCCGAGCACGTCGAGAAGGCGGGCTTCCTCGCCGGTGACCAATCCGTCTGCCTCTGGTGCTTGAGATGCCACCAGCGGCTGTGGGCGGATGCCTGGCGCGACGGTGAGCGCGCCTTGCGCAAGCCCGGCGATCAATCGCTTGCCGATCAGCTCGATGGCATCGAAAATCCAGTTGGAGGAGACGATGCGCGCATCGTTGCGGTCCTGGTCGTGGACGATGGCGACCAACATGTAGCTGTCGGCGCCGATCTCGGCGGTCAGTTGCATGAAAAAGCTGGTGAGATCGCCGCGCGACGTCAGGCGCGAGCCCAATGTGTCGGATTGAAGACGTGCGGCGGGACTGCTCATTCTTGTTGCTTTTGGCCGGAATCGTTTCTGCTGTCCGGATACTGGAAGCCAGCCGCCGAACCCGAATACGCATTACTTTGACGAAGACACACGCGTGGCGCAGGGCTGCACCGAACCAAATCCCGAATCCATTCAGGGAACGCGAAGCCGTCCGCGTCTGGTGCCGGAAAAGCTCCGGAACAAAAGACTTTGGGTGGTCGCCGCGCCCCCCAGGACCGGCTGATTCGGGTCTAATCTACCCGCAGTTGAATCTGACATCAAACGCGATTTGACAAAATCGAATCCGGTGGACTCATGTGCGACTCACAAGTCGGTTTTCGCGCCCTGGACAGAAGACCGGGACGCGAAAGTCTTCGCCGGCCACCTCGGCGGCTGGTCGATTTCGCCAGGCTCGGGAGCATTGGACAGACGGGCGCGCCGGTTGCTGTGCCGAAGACTGGTGCCTTGGCCCGATAGTGGGAGCCGGGCGATGTTGCCGCCCGGTCCCGGTGGTCCTTTGCTTATGCCTGTCGTTGTCCCAAAACCGCCAGATGCTCCTGGACGACAGGCATTTACCGATCCTCGAACCCGGTCAGCACGCCGACCGCGTTGATGCCGATCTCCTCGACGGCATAGCCGCCTTCCATGACGAACAGCGTCGGCAGGCCGAGCCTGGCGATGCGGCGGCCGATCTTGGGATAATCAGACGTCTTCAGCTTGAACTGGCTGATCGGGTCCTTCTCGAACGTATCGACACCCAGCGAGACGATGACGACATCCGGTGCATAAGCGGCGAGCCTGCCGCAGGCATCCTCGAGCGAGGCGTTCCATGCATCCCAGTCGGTGCCGAAGGGCATCGGATAATTGATGTTGAAGCCTTCGCCGGCACCCGCGCCGCGTTCGTCGGCATGGCCGAGGAAGAACGGGTACTCGACCATCGGATCGCCATGCAGATTGAGCACCTGGACGTCGGCACGGTCGTAGAAGATCTCCTGCGTACCGTTGCCGTGATGGTAGTCGACATCGAGGATCGAGATGCGTTTGGCGCCGTGGTCGCGGAACCATTGCGCGGCGACAGCGGCGTTGTTGATGTAGCAATAGCCGCCCATGAAGCCAGCCCCGGCATGGTGGCCGGGTGGACGGCAGAGCGCGAAGGCGGAAGCCTCGCCATCCTTGAGCAGGCCGGCGGCGGTCAGCGCTACGTCGTAGGAAGACTTGATCGCGGCCCACGTGCCTTCGACGAAAGTGGCGCCGGCATCGAAGGAATAATAGCCGAGCAGCGCGTCGACGCGCTTTGGCGGCACGTCGCCGCGCAGGCCGCGCGTCGGCCAGGTGAAGGGCATCGCCGTGCCTGTGAGGCCTGCTTCCAGCCATTGCGGCCAGACCGTCGGGAGAAAGTCGATATAGTCTGATTTGTGGATGCGCTTGGCGGCGGCGAGGTCATGTTCGTGCGGCGCGATGATGGGACCCAGTTTCTCGCTTTCGACCCGAGCCTTGATGAATTCGGCCCTCGATGGCTTCTCGAAACCCGGCACGATGGCTGATGTGACCAGTTCCATTTGACCGGCATGGCCGGCGTGAAGGGGGGAGAAAACAGTCTTCATAAATTCCTCTCGAAGTGCGAAATCAGTCAAGATTCAAGATTGAGATAAGGGCTCACCAGAGCGAGCCACATTCTTTCCACATCGTCCTCGATGAGGTCGTATGTCTTGCGGTCTCTTTTCAGCCCGACAAGCCGGCAGGCGTGCCCGACGTCCATCATCAGCACGCCGAGCCGGCTGGCGATCTTGTCTTCAAGTGCCGGGTTCACATGCTGCAGCCATGCGGCGTAGAGCGCGATGATCTGCTCGTCATATTCGTTCTGGATCGGCCTGAGGTCGGCGTTGCCTGAAATGGCCTCGATCACCGGCATCAGGCTGGCGTTTTCGAGGTAGAGTCTGGACGTGTCGATGAAGAGCTTGCGCACTTCCTGCCGAAACTCTTCACGGTTGGTGGGCGGGGCGACCTTGATACGCTTGGCGATCACCTCGGGAAAGGATGACAGCCAGCGCCGGGCGAGGTCCAGAAGAATGGCTTCCTTGTTGGGAAAGTATTGGTAGATCGAACCAACCGACAAGCCTGCGCGCTGCGCAATGGCGAGCGTCGTCGGCGTTTTGGTTCCTTGCTCCCGCGTCAAGACCAGCGCTGCGTCGAGAATCCGGTCGACCACCTTGCTGGAGCGTTGTTGCCGCGGCTGTTTGCGCGGTTCGAGCGCTATCCTGGTTTTGCGGTCGAGACTGCGCTTCACCGTCCGATGTCCTCGTTCCCCGCCCGGTCTCAACATGGTGGGAGCTTGCTGTCCACGACACATTCCAGATTCGGTATGTTGACAAACGCGAATAATCAGTCGCATTCTTTATCCACGCTGCCTCTTGGGATGACAAGGGGAATTTCCAAGACAGCGCGCTGGCATTCTTTTTCGTCCCATGGCGCCGCTCCGGTGGAGTGGCAGGTCGTTGGCCAAGAGGTTGTCGGTCTCAGTCAGTCGTCAAAAGCGCGGAGTCGCGATGTCTGTCACAGGTGCAGGTCACAATGCGGATCTGATCGTCATCAATGGTCGTGTACTGACCATCGACGACGACAATCCCACCGCCGAGGCCGTCGCCGTCAAGGACGGCGCAATCATCGCCATCGGCAGCCGCGCCTCCATCGAAGAGTTCAAGGGACCGGCCACCAAGGTAATCGACGCCAAGGGCGGCTCCGTCCTGCCGGGTTTCATCGAAGCCCACATGCATCTGTTTTCGGGCGGGGCTGAACTTGCCCACCTTCAACTCACCGGTATCCATGGCTTCGAGGCGCTGCAGAAGGCGATCCGCGACTATGCGCCTACCCGGCCCGACGCGAAGATGCTGGTCGGCCAAGGCGTCGACTACACCGTGCTCGGCAGCGAGCGCGTGACGCGCCATCACCTCGACGCCATTTTGCCCGATCGTCCGTTCTGCATGGCGGCGCCCGACCATCACACCATGTGGGCCAACACCAAGGCGTTGGAAATGGCCGGCATCCTGCAGGGGCGCACGCTCGGCCCTGGCAATGAGATTGTCATGGATGACGATGGACTGGCCGCCGGCGAATTGCGCGAAGGCGAGGCCTTTGGCCCGGTGCTCGACCTTGCCGGCGAAAGCCGGGTGCGGCTGGGGCTGTCGACCGGCGGCGAGCCGGACCCGATGCCGACGGCGGCCGAGCGGGACGCCGACCGCGACATCATGCGGCGCGGGCTCGCCTGGTGCGCCCGCCACGGCATCACCTCGATCCAGAACATGGACGGCAACCTCTATCAGCTTGAGCTGCTGGCCGAGATCGAAGCCGAGGAAGGCTTGCCCTGCCGCGTCAAGATCCCGTTCCACTACAAGAATTTCATGACGCTCGACATGCTCGACAAGGCATCTGGTATGGCCGAAAGCTACAACAGCGAATGGCTGTCGTCGGGCATGGTCAAGGTGTTCTACGACGGGGTGCTCGACTCCTGGACAGCTGTCATGGTCGAGCCATACGCCGACCGGCCCGACTGGGTGGGCGAGCCGCTGTTCACGCCGCAACAATTCATCGATCTGGCCGTCGCGGCCGACAGGCGCGGGCTGCAGATCGCCGTGCACTCGATCGGCGACGGCGCGGTGCGCGCGGTGCTGGACGGTTATGAGGCGGCGCAGAAGGCGAACGGCAAGCGCGACAGCCGTCACCGGGTCGAGCACATCGAGGTCACCACCACATCGGATGTGCCGCGTTTCGCAGAACTCGGCGTCATTGCTTCCATGCAACCGCCGCATCCGCCCGGCGCCATGGATTTTCCGCTGGAGCCGACGGTGTCGCGCATCGGGCCGGCACGCTGGCCGCTGAGCTATGCCTGGCGAACCTTGAAGGATGCCGGCGCGCATGTCGTCTTCGCATCCGATTGGCCGGTGTCGCCGATCGATCCGATCCTGGGCATTCAGGCGGCAGTGTTGCGCAAACCATGGGCAGAAAGCGACCCGGACCAGAGTTTCTCGCTGCATGAAGCGATCGCCGGTTACACGATCGAGGGCGCCTACGCCGAATTCGCCGAGCACCGCAAGGGCACGCTGAGATCGGGCTACATGGCCGATCTGGTGGTTTTGTCGATGGATATCGAGAACACCGCCCCGGCCGATCTGCACAAGGTGCGGCCGGTGACGACGATTTGCGGCGGCAAGATCACCTATCAGGCCTGACTATGGCATGGGGCTTGCAGGCCTCAATGACTGACTGAACTGTGACCCAATGCCGGGCTTGCCAACCCACCGGCCATGTGGTCACATCGAACAGGGGAAGAGCTCCGCCAGCAAGAGCGGGGTCAACAGTGAGGCGTAATCGTGCCGGACAAACCGGATCGGAATGCGATTGAAGTAGTAAACGTCAGCAAAATTTTCGGATCAGGTGAGGGGCAGGTGGCTGCCCTCGACACGGTCTCGGTATCTATCCGCGAGAACGAATTCTTCACGTTGCTGGGGCCATCCGGCTGCGGCAAGACGACGTTGCTCAGGCTGATCGCCGGCTTCGATTTCCCAACCGCCGGTGAAATCCTGCTCTACGGCCAGGACATCGCGCCGCTGCCACCCTTCAAACGGCCGGTCAACACCGTTTTCCAATCCTATGCGCTGTTCCCGCACATGACGGTCGCCGACAATATCGGCTTTGGCCTGGAA
>NZ_RZPW01000469.1:0-5025 GCF_003998455.1 Mesorhizobium sp. M7A.F.Ca.CA.001.08.2.1
GGCGCCTGGCAACCGCCGATTTGACCGATCTGGGATCGACACTGCAGCTGGTGCGCGATTGCGATGCCGTTGTGCATGTCGCGGCCATTCCGCGGCCGACCGGCCGGGCCGGCGGCGAGGTGTTCAAGACCAACATCGCGACCGCCTACAATGTGGTCGAGGCAGCCGCCATGGCCGGCGCTAGGCGCTTCATCTATGCCTCATCCTTCAGCGTTTTCGGCTATCCCTTTTTCGAAAAACCTGTGCGGCCGCCCTATCTGCCGGTCGACCTGGACCACCCGGTCGGCGCGCAGGACCCGTACGGCCTGTCGAAATGGCTGGGCGAGGAAATCGTCGACGCGGCGGTGCGCCGCGGCGCTTTTTCGGCGGTCAGTATTCGCATGCCGTGGATACAGACGCCGGGTTCATTTTTCGAGGGCGTCGGGCCGCGCCGCGCCACGGCCGACAGTGCCCGCGACCTGTGGGCCTATCTCGACGCGCGCGACGCCGGGCAGGGCTTCCTGCGGGCGCTTGAATGGCAAGGCGACGGCCATCTGCGCGTCCTGCTCAGCGCCGCCGACACCTTCATGGAAGAGGAAACCGAAGCGCTCGTGCGCCGGGTCTATCCCGATGTCGCTCTATCGCGGCCGATCGCCGGCTTTGGCGCCGTGCTCGACACGGTCCATGCGCGCGAAACGATCGGCTTCGAACCACAATATTCATGGCGTTCCTATCCAAAGCCGGAGACCGGGGGATGAAACGATTCGACCAGAAGAAGATCCTTGTCACTGGCGGCGCCGGCGCGATCGGCGGCGCGGCGGTGCGGCGTTTCCTTGACGAAGGCGCGCGCGTCGCCATTGTCGATCGCAATGGCGCGGCGGCGCAGCAACTGGCTCGCTCACTGGGTGAAAACGCCATTGCCATCGAAGCCGACGTCACCGATGAAGCGGATGTGCGGCGCGCCGTCGAGGCGACCGTCGAGACGTTCGGCGGCCTCGACGTGGTGTTCAACAATGCCGGCATTTCCGGCGTCGTCGCTCCCGTTCACGACCTGCCGGTCGAGGACTGGGATACGACCATCCGTATCAATCTGCGCGGTATCTTCCTCGTCCTGCAGGCATCGCTTCGGGCGATGATCAAGGCGGGGACCGGTGGCTCGATCGTCAACATGGGCTCATCCATGGCCGGTTGGGACGTCCTTTCGGGCGGTGCCGGCTATGTCGCTTCCAAACACGGCGTGGTCGGCCTGACGCGGGTTGCGGCGCTCGATGCCGCGCCCTACGGCATACGCGTCAATGCCATTTGCCCCGGCGTGATCGAGACGACGCTTGGCGTGCCGGCTTCCGGTGACGGCGAATTCAAGAGCAGCGTCCAGCATTTCGCCGACCGCATTCCATTGCGCCGCATCGGCCAGCCGGACGATGTCGCGGCCGCCGTGGCTTTCCTGGCCTCGGACGAGGCGAGGCACGTCACAGGCGTGGATTGGCTGATCGACGGCGGCCAGACCTTGCAGAGCTGGGCCAACGCCCCTGATGGCGGTGCGTTTCCGAAATTTCGCTAAAGTCTTTTCGGCGGCATTGCCTGGATGATCCGAACGGCAAGATCGAGATCGGCGAGCCCGCCCGAAAGCGGCGTGCGCGGCTTAACGCCGGCAAGAATGCAATCAGCGAAATGCAGCCATTCGCGGCGGAACGACGTATCCGGAACGCCAGGCAAAACGCGTTCGGATGCAGCCTCGCCTGTCGTTTCACGTAGCCGGACAGTCGCCGAGGCATTGCGGAAATAGGGGTTCTGGAATTCGATCCGCACCTCGTCGCGCTCGCCATGCACGTGGATCCACTCGTCCCACCATTCATACTGGGCAAGCGCCATGTCGAAGAGGCAAGGGACGCCGCCATAATCGAGCACGGCCAGCAGCTGGTTGGGACCGGTCTGCTGTGCATGCACGACGCAGTCCGGCGTGCCGAAAGCGCCGCGCATGACGGCAAGGTCGTGGCTAGCGAGGCTGAGCAGTACAAGATAGAGATCGCGATAGCCGGCATGGTCCACACCGAGCGCCGCCTCGATGCGCCGAGCGACCGTTTCGCGTCCCGCCGCCAACACATCGGCCGGCACGTCGGTGACCCTGGTCTGCGTGTAGAGTTGGCCATAACGGTCGAAACGGCCCGCGAAATCGTGGACATGGATCGATTTCGGCCGGCCGATGGCGGCGATGCGCTCCAGCCCGATCTCATAGCCGGGATCATAGAATTTCATGTAGCCGACAAGGGCGACGAGGCCGCTCCGCTCGGCCTGCTCGACCAGCGGGCGCGCCTCCTCGGGCGTGAAGGCAAGCGGCTTCTCGACGATCAGGTGCTTGCCGGCGCGGATTGCATCGGCAACCATCTCGCCATGATCGTAGGTGCAGATCACGACCGCATCGACATTCGGATCGGCAAGCAGCGCGCGATGGTCCGTATATCTGGCAGTGACGCCATAATGTTCCGCGACCTTGTCGACCGTGCCGGGAGAGATGTCGCACAAGGCGGCGATGCGAAACGCCGGCAACTCCATGAGATAAGGCAAGTGCATCAGCTGGGCGATCTCGCCGCAGCCGATGACGCCGACGCCAATAACGCGATCCTGCATGTCAACCCTTCACGGCGCCGGCCGTCAGGCCGGCGATGAACTGCCGTTGCATGGCGACGAAGACGACGATCACCGGCAGTGTCGTGATCGTCAACGCGGCGAAATAGAGCGTCCAGAGCGAGTCGTATTGCTGGAAGAAGCTGACCAGCCCAAGCGGGATGGTCTGCACCAAAGGGTCGCGCAACAGCAGGAAGGCCAGGAAGAAATCGTTCCAGATCTCGATGAAGCCGAAGATGAGGATCAGCGCCACGCCCGGCCGCACCAGGGGCAGCATGATGTGGATCAGGATCTCGAACCGGCTGGCGCCATCGATGCGCGCGGCATCTTCGAGGTCGGCCGGCAACGTGATGAAGAAGCTGCGCAGAATGAAGACCGAAAGCGGCAGCGAGGTCGCGGCATAGATGAAGGCAATGCCGAGCCGGCTGTTTATCAGGCCGAGATCGCGCGCCACCAGGAACAGCGGAATGGCCATCACCTGCGGCGGCACCAGCATGGCCGCAACCGCGACTGCGACCACAAGACCGCGTCCGGGGAAACGAAGACGCGCCACCGCATAGGCGCACGGCGTCGCGACGGCCACCAGGATGATCAATGCCGAGCCGGTGACGAAGATGCTGTTGACGATGCGCGATCCCATGCCGGCGATCCGCCAGGCATCGGCATAGTTCTGCAGCACCAGGCTCGATGGCGGACCCCAGACATTGCTGAGCATTTCCTGCTTGGTCTTGAGCGAACCGAACAGCACCCAAAGCAGCGGATAAAGGGTCTCGAAGAGCACGAGAATGAGCGCGGCATAGATGCCGCCAAGTTCGAGGATGCCGCGCATGCCGAGGCGCTGCACGAGCCCGCGACGGCGAGAGCCGGCGGCGCCATCGTTCAGCGAAAGGTTGGCGGCTCTCATCAGACGTCGAGCCTTTGCCGCCGCATCAGCGCCAGCAGGCCGACGCTGGCCAGCCCGACGATCATGAAGAGAACATAGCCGATCGCAGCGGCGTAGCTCATGGCGCCGTCCTGGAAGGCCTTGCTCATCATGTAGGTGAGCACCACTTCGGTGGCGTGGTTCGGGCCGCCCTTGGTCAAGACATAGACGATGTCGAAATTGCGCACGAAGGCGCCGGAAAGGCCGAGGATGGTGTTGATGAAGATGATCGGCATCATCATCGGAACGGTGACGTGCCGGAAGCGCTGCAAGGGGCCGGCGCCGTCCATCTTCGCCGATTCATAAAGCTCCGAGGGGATCGTCTGCAGCCCGGCCAGATAGATGACGGCATGGAAGCCGAGCCATTTCCAGACATCGACGACGATGATCGAGTAGAGCGCGATGTCGGCGTCGCCGAGCCATGATCGTTTCAGCCCGGCGAGGCCGATGAGATCGAGCCCGCTGTTGAGCAGGCCGAAGACGGGATTGTAGATCCAGGACCAGAGCAGACCGACGGCGACGAAGGACATCGTCACCGGGACGAAGGCGGCGGCGCGAAAGAAGGCGCGGCCAAGCAGCGCCCGGTTCAGAAGCAGCGCCAGCCCGAGGCCGAGCGCGTTTTTCAGGACCACGACGGCAACGACGAAAATCAAATTGTTGCGCAGCGCGCCGAGGAAGGTGCGATCATGCGCCAGCCGCATGTAGTTGGAAAAGCCCGCCCATGTCGGGTCGGAAAACCCGTCCCAATTGTGCAGGCTGAGCCAGAAGCCGTTGACGAACGGCCAGAGGTAGAAAAGACCGAAGAGGATCGCGGCGGGCAGGATCATGACGAAGGCCGTAGCCCCGTCCCCGGCGTCGAAGCGCCAGGTGCCGGATCGGCTCGAAACAGGAGCCGCCTCTTGCGGTCGCGTGCTCATGAGGCCTTCGCGCCTTGCGGGGTCAGCACCAGCCCGAGCGTGTCCCTGATATAGGCGATGCTCTCGAGCGTGCTTTGCTCTGCTGTCTTCTTGGACGCATCCAGCTCGATGATGGCGAGGCCATCGTAGTTTGCCTCCAGCAGGGCGTCGGCGATGCCGGCAAGATCGACGACCCCGGCGCCGAGCTCGCAAAAGGCGCCATAGCGGTCATAGCCCTTCAGCGCCGGATCAACCCTGGTGTCCTTGAAATGCATATAGCGCACGGCCGAAATGTAGGTCTTGACCGCGTCGACCGGATCGGAATTGGTGTGGGCGAGATGCGCCGGATCGATGCACAGGCCGGCGAGGTTGGTATCCAATTCATCCATCATGCGATCGAGCTGGTCGCGGCGCTCGATGAAGGTGTCGAGGTGCGGGTGATAGACCGTCTCGATGCCAAGGTCCTTCGTCCGCCTGCCGATATCCTCGAGCGCCCGGCAGAAGGCGCGGTAGTCGTCGGCCGTGTGCGCCCCGGCAGCGGCTTCCGAGGGACCGCCGCCGAGAACCAGCACCGGTGAGCCAAAGCCCTTCAACATCCTGGTC
>NZ_RZPW01000046.1:0-15599 GCF_003998455.1 Mesorhizobium sp. M7A.F.Ca.CA.001.08.2.1
GTCATCTTCTCGGCAATGACCGGCAGCGTGCTGCTGAACGCGCTGCTGCAGGGCTTTGCGCTTGGTTCGAAGGTGCAGCTGGCTGCTTGCCTGCTGCTGACCTTGACCGGCTGGGGCTGGAAGCTGGCGACCTGGCGCTACAATGACCGGCTGGAGATCCCGACCACCGCCAACACCGCGACCGGGTTGGCCGGCGGTACAGTGCGGTCGCTGGAATGGCCGCATACCGAAGAGAATTACCTGCTCAAGGAAATGGGTTTCCGCATCGCGCGCAAGCATGGCGCGCGGCTGCGCCAGATCACGCAGCTTCTGGCTTTCGCGTTGCCCTTGGGGCTGCTCGCCATTGTGTTCGCCCTGCCCTGGCCGCCGGCAGCGTTGCTGTCGGTACTCGCTGCTGTAATCCAGTTCGCCGGCATGCTGGTCGCGAGCTGGCTGTTCTTTGCAGAGGCGAAGCACACGGTTACGCTCTATTACGGCAGGTAGGGCTGTTTAGCCCGGCCGCAGCATCGAGCCGGAAATGGCAAAGATGCGTTGGGCGCCCAGCATATAAGCCATCAGCGTGTCCAGCCGGAACAGCCCGGCATAGGCGCGGTCGAGCACGTTGAGCGAGCCTGTATAGGCGCCGAAGGCCGGCATGATCATGCGGCCTCCGTCGCCGGCAAAGCAGCGCCGCCGCACCGAGCGGCCCTGCTGGACGATGCGGGCGCAGGGATGCAGATGGCCCGCTATTTCGCCTTCGACACGCTGCTTCGACGGCTCATGCCGGAACAGCAGCGAGCCTATAGCAAGTTCACGCACCGTCTCGCCAGGCAGGTCGGCGGGTGCTTCCGGGTCATGATTGCCGGCGACCCAGAACCATTGCCGGCCTGATATCAACGCCTCCAGCCGCTCGCGGAAGCTTGCATGCATGCGCTGGGCGCCACCGCCATCGTGAAAGCTGTCGCCCAGGCTGATGACGATAGACGGCTGGTAGTCAGCGATGACGGCCTGCAATCGCAGCAAGGTCGCGCCGGTGTCGTAGGGCGGGATCAGCGTGCCGCGGCGTGCCAGCGACGAACCCTTTTCCAGATGCAGATCGGACACGGCCAGAAGCCGCAGATCCGGAAAATAAAGCACGCCGCGCGGGTCGCAGACGGCGCGTTCGCCTGATATGCCGACAAGATCGGCCTCGGCGATCAGCGATGTGCGCGCCAGCGAAAAATTCATTCCTCGACCATCTCCGGCCCCATGGCCTCTGCGACCAGCGTCGCCGCATCCATCAGCAATGTCTCATCGGCTTCGCCGTTCACCGGCATCTTGCCGATCTCGAGCATGATCGGCACGGCGAGCGGCGATATCTGTTCGAGTGCCTTATGCACGATTCGACCCTGGATGCGCGAGAGCATGTCGGCAAGTCTGCTGACATCGAGCAGGCCGGCCGCCGCATCGGCGCGCGTGGCCTGCAGCAGGATGTGGTCCGGTTCATGGCTGCGCAGCACATCATAGATCAGGTCGGTCGAGACCGTGACCTGGCGGCCGCTCTTCTCCTGGCCAGGGTGGCGTTTCTCGATCAATCCGGAAATCAGCGCGCAGTTGCGGAAGGTGCGCTTGAGAAGCCAGCTGTCGGCCAGCCAGGCTTCGAGGTCGTCGCCCAGCATGTCCTGGTCGAAAAGTGCGCTCAGCGAAGGCTTCCCGGCTTTGAACATCGCGCCCATGTCGCCCAGTGACCATATCGCTAAGGCATAGTCGGTGGCGACGAAGCCGAGCGGCCTGGCTCCTGCCCTGTCGAGGCGGCGGGTGAGCAGCATGCCGAGCGTCTGGTGCGCCAGCCTGCCCTCGAACGGGTAAGCCACCAGATAATGGCGATTGCCGCGTGGAAAGGTCTCGATCAGCAGGTCGTCGCGCTTGGGCAGCACCGATTTGTCGGCCTGGAAGCGCAGCCAGTCGGCGACCTGCTCGGGCAGCTTTTTCCATCGCTGCGGGTCATCGAGCATGATGCGGACCTGTTCGGCGAGATAGGTCGAAAGCGGAAACTTGCCGCCTCCATAATAGGGCACCTTGGCATCGCTGCCCGGCGCGTTCGACACGAAGCATTCATTCTCGCGGATGCCCTCGAAGCGCAGCACCTTGCCGGCGAACATGAACGTGTCGCCATGCGTCAACGTTTCGAGGAAGGCCTCCTCGATTTTGCCGAGGACCCGGCCGCCACGCGAAGCCGCGCCTTTGCTGCCGGCCTGCACATATCGAACATTCAGCGCCGGCACCTCGATGATGGTGCCGACATTCAGCCTGTATTGCTGGGCGACGCGCGGATTGGACACCCGCCACAACCCGTCCTTGTTCAAACGGATGCGGGCGTAGCGTTCGTAATTCTTGAGCGCATAGCCGCCGGTGGCAACGAAATCGATGACGCGGTCGAATGTCGGCCGGTCGAGGCTGACATAGGGTGCTGCCGTTCGCACCTCCTCGTACAGGTCATCGGCACGGAACGGCGCGCCGCAGGCGCAGCCGAGCACATGCTGGGCCAGCACATCGAGCCCGCCATTGATCAACGGAGGCGTGTCCTGCGCGCCTAGATAGTTGGCGTCGAGGGCGGCCCGGCATTCCAGCACCTCAAAGCGGTTGGCGGGGATGAGGATCGCCTTGGACGGCTCGTCCATGCGGTGGTTGGCACGGCCGATGCGCTGTGCCAGCCGGCTCGCCCCCTTTGGCGCGCCGACATGCACGACCAGATCGACATCGCCCCAGTCGATGCCGAGATCGAGCGTCGAGGTGGCGACGATGGCGCGCAGCGCGTTTTCGCCCATCGCCTTCTCGACGCGCCGGCGCTGGGCGACGTCGAGCGAGCCGTGATGCAGCGCGATCGGCAGGGTGTCCTCGTTGACCCGCCACAACTCCTGGAAAAGCAGTTCCGCCTGGCTGCGGGTGTTGACGAACAGCAGTGTCGTCTTGTGGCGTTTGATCTCGCGATAGATTTCCGGCGTGGCGTAGCGCGCAGAATGTCCTGCCCATGGCACGCGCTCTTCGGAGTCGAGGATGGAAATCTCCGGTTTCGCACCCCCGGTGACGACGATCAGTTCGGCCATGTCATGGCCTGTCGAACCCTTGGGTGGATTCTGGCTGACCAGCCAGCGCCGCAACTCGTCCGGTTCGGCCACCGTCGCCGATAGCCCGATGGTTTGCAGACCAGGGACAAAGCTGCGCAACCGTGCCAGGCCGAGCGCCAGCAGATGCCCGCGTTTCGATGTCACCAGCGAATGCAGTTCGTCGAGCACGACGTAGCGCAGATCTTCGAAGAAGCGTCTGGCATCGCCGGCCGCAATCAGCAGCGCCAGTTGTTCGGGCGTGGTCAGCAGGATATCGGGCGGCACCAGTTTCTGGCGCTGGCGCTTGTGCGCCGGCGTGTCGCCGGTGCGCGTCTCGATGGTGACGGGCAGCCCGATCTCTTCCACCGGTTTGCCGAGATTACGCTCGATATCGACGGCAAGCGCCTTCAACGGCGAGATGTAGAGCGTGTGGATACCGCGCTGCGCCTGGCCCGGCTTTCTCTTTGGCCGGTTGGCCAGTTCGGTCAGCGAAGGCAGGAAGCCGGCCAGCGTCTTGCCGGCACCGGTCGGCGCGATCAGCAGTACCGACTGACCGGCCTGGGCCTTCGCCAGAAGTTCGATCTGATGGGCGCGCGGCGACCAGCCTTTCTCGCCAAACCATCTGAGGAATGGTTCGGGCAGGGCCACGGCGGCATTCTGTTCGGCAAGGCGCGGCTCAACTGTCACCCGCCAGAGGTAGCGCGACGGCGCGCGAACGCCAAGGAAAATCGGAACAAAAGGTGATCGAGGTGAGCTTTCCTCGCCCCGTCTACGGGGAGAGGATGCCGGCAGGCAGGTGGGGGGCGGCGCGAACCTCTCAATGCTGGCGCTGTCCCTCATCCGCCCTCGGGCACCTTCTCCCCGTGAACGGGGCGAAGGAAGAAGGGCTACGGCCTCCTGAACCCTGTCGGGCCACCATAGAGATAACCGATGCGGTCAACCGCATCCTTCAGGCCTTCGCTCGACACCAGCATGGTGTGACCGTTGGCGTGGATCATCGTGTCGGCATCGGTCATGACGGCGACATGGCCCTTCCAGAACACCAGATCGCCGCGTCGCAAGCCGGAGAAATCAGGTCCCGGTTCCAGCGGCTCGCCAAGGGCCGCAGCCTGCATGTCGGAATCGCGCAGCACGTCTCTGCCGGCCATACGCATCGCCAGTTGCACCAGCCCCGAACAGTCGATGCCGAAACCGGAAGTACCGCCCCAGAGATAAGGTGTTCCTAGAAACGCCTCGGCAACCGCGACATAGTCGGAGGCAGCTTCACTGAGCGGCCGCAGGTGACCTGCGATCAGCGCCTCGCCAGACGGCAGGACCGCATAGTGCGTACCGCGCGTCTCGGCCGCCTCCGTCACTGTCACCGTCGATCCCATCGACAATTGTCCGGCGATCGGAAAGCGCAGATCCGGCGCGGGATAGAGGAAGGTGCGCGGCACGCAGACGATGTGCGTCGGCATATGGTCCCGTTTGCCCAGCATCGTGTCGGCGACATAGCCGACATAGCCGTCGCGTTCGGCCTGGACCCAGGCCCAGCCTTCAGCGACATCGAAGACCAGGACATCGTCGCCGAACAGGGCTTGCGTGTTGACGCCGGCATCCGGCCGCGGCGCCTTGCGCATATCGGCTACTGACGCGATGATCCGCGCCGGCCGGCCGGCGACGAAGCGGTCAGCGGCGACCTCACCCTTCAGCCGTGCATCGGCAAGGTCGGAGCGAAAAGCGTGAAGGCGGGCATCCCTGGCAGTCAAATCGAGCACTCTGTTGAAAGGTAAATTCGCTCACATCGGCAGTTCGAGCGCCTTGGCGATGATACCATCGCCGAAGCGCTCGACAAAGAGCGCGCCCTCGACCGTGCGCCTGATCAGAACATTGCGCTTGTCGAGCTCGTCGCGATGGCGCGAGACGAGTTTCAAAGCGCCCATCGTGTCAAGGGCGCGGGTGATCACCGGCTTGGTCACATTGAGCCGGGCGGCGAGCCCGCGCACGGTGTGCGGCGGCGGATCGAGATAGATGGTGAACAGGATCGCCGTCTGGCGCATGGTCAGATCGGGCGCGTCGTCGCGCACCTGCGACAGCATCACCTGCTGCCACAGTCGCAAGGCCTGGCTCGGGCGCATCGCAATCGACATCGCGCCAGCATGACGGCAAATTGTTTCGGTTCCGTTTCAGTCAAAGCGATTGCCGTCTTTCGCCTGCGACTGTCAGCCATAGCGTTTCGCGATGATCCGCTCCAGCGCGCGGATGCCCTGTGCCTCGCCGCCGGCGGGGCCATGCGGACGATCAGCCGGATTCCAGGCGAAGATGTCGAAATGCGCCCAGCCCGCGGTTTTTTCGACAAAGCGCTTCAGGAACAACGCCGCTGTGATCGAGCCGGCGAAACCGTCCGTGGTGACATTGTTGATGTCGGCGATCTTCGACGACAGTTTTGCATCGTAGGGCCGCCACAGCGGCATGCGCCACAGCGGATCCTCCGTCGCGACGGAAGCCTCCGCCAGATCGGATGCCAGCGTTTCGTCGCCGGTGTAGAACGGTGGCAGATCGGGGCCGAGCGCGACACGGGCAGCCCCGGTCAGCGTCGCCATGTCAACCAGAAGCTGCGGCTCCTCCTCGTCGGCCAGCGCCAGCGCGTCGGCCAGCACCAGCCGTCCCTCGGCATCCGTGTTGCCGATCTCGACAGTGATGCCCTTGCGGCTCATCAGCACGTCGCCAGGCCGGAAGGCGTTGCCGGCAATCGAATTTTCCACCGCGGGAATGAGCACGCGCAGCCGCGCATTCAGCCCGGCAGCCATGATCATCGAGGCGAGGCCAAGGACATTGGCGGCACCGCCCATGTCCTTCTTCATCAGCAGCATGCCGGACGATGGCTTGATGTCGAGGCCGCCCGTGTCGAAGCAGACGCCCTTGCCGACCAGCGTCACCTTCGGTGCGTCTTGCTGCCCCCATCGCATGTCGATCAAGCGCGGTGCGCTGGTCGACGCACGGCCGACCGCATGGATCATCGGGAAGTTCCGGTCGAGGAGATCGTCACCCTTGATCACCGAGACTTCGGCCTTGTGCCTGGCGGCCAGGGTCCGCACCGCCTGCTCCAAATCTTCCGGACCCATATCGCTGGTCGGCGTGTTGACCAGATCGCGTGTCAGGAAGACGCCATCGACAATGCGGCGAACGCGCCCGGCATCGACGTCGGCCGGCAGGCCGAAGCGCAGCGCCCTGCCTGGCTTCTTGCCGTAGCGGGTAAAGACATAACCGCCGAGCAGCAGCGCGATCGCCGCGAGTTCGGCCTCGGCCGGCGCCAAGGCGAAATGCCAGTCGCCTTCCGGCAAGGCTTTCGACAATGCGCCGAGGGCAAGCGCGCCTTCGCCATCGCCGATACCGAACAAGGCGCCGCCGAGCGCCCCGTTTTCGCCGGGCACGACCAGTGTCCTGCCTGCCTCGCCGGAAAAGCCGTTGGCCCTGGCCCAGGCGATGGCGGCCGGCGCAAGACCGGCCGCGTCCAGACCGTCCCTGGCGACCAGATGGACCGGCAACGCGCCCGGCAATGTCTTCCCGACGAGTTCGACAGGCATGCGATGTTCTCCGTGTGAGTCGCCGTTCTTAACCGTCCGTTAGGGTTAACAGAATATTTCTGCGAGAGGGAAGACGGCCACGCAATGGCCGCGCATGAATGGAGGCTTAGGGTGCCATGCCGACCAACCGCAGGATCAATATCAGGGGAAAACGGCTCATCACCATGGCTCTTGTGCTGGCGCTGACGGCGGGCGTCGCCGGTTGCGGAACCGACAAGCTCTCCACCGGCTCTATCGCACGCACCAGCGGCAAACCGCTTGAAAGCATGTCGGCCGGCGAACTGCACAATGCCACCGGCGCACTTGGCCAATCCTACGCGAAGAACCCCAACGACAAGCGGATAGCGACGAACTATGCGGCGGCGTTGCAGATGGATGGCGATGCCGACCAGTCGCTGGCCGTGATGCGCAAACTCGCCATCGCTTTGCCCAAGGATCGTGACGTGCTCGCCTCCTATGGCAAGGCGCTGGCCGCCAATGGCCAGTTCGAGGCGGCGCTCGACGCCGTGCGCCGCGCTCAGACACCGGAATATCCCGACTGGAGGCTGGTGTCGGCGGAAGCGGCCATTCTCGACCAGACCGGCCAGAAGGACGATGCGCGCCAGCTTTACCGCAAGGCGCTCGACCTCAAGCCGAACGAGCCTTCCGTGCTCTCCAATCTTGGCATGTCGTATGTGCTGGAAGGTGATCTGCGCACCGCCGAAACCTATATGCGCTCGGCCGCGCAACAGCCGAATGCGGACAGCCGGGTCCGCCAGAACCTGGCGCTGGTCGTCGGCCTGCAAGGCCGGTTCGACGAGGCCGAGAAGATCGCCTCACAGGAACTGTCGCCCGAACAGGCGCAGGCAAATGTCGCCTATCTCAGGCAGATGCTGGCCCAACAGAACGCCTGGAGCCAGCTCAAGGACCAGGACAAGCCGAAATCCGCAACCAACTGAGACCACAATTCCGATGCCCCAACGAAGAGGCCGCGCTGCATGCAGCGCGGCCTCTTCGTTTGAAGTGTACTGCAGGAATTTGCCTTGCCGCTACTGGGCGTTTGTTGCCGGCGCCGCATGATCGCCGAAGATACCGCGTTGGCTGACCTGAATGCCGGCGGGACCCAGGATGATGGCGAAAAGCACCGGCAGGAAAAATAGGATCATCGGCACGGTAAGTTTTGGCGGCAGGGCGGCCGCCTTCTTCTCGGCCGCATTCATGCGCATGTCGCGGCTTTCGGCGGCAAGCACGCGCAGTGCATGCGCCACCGGCGTGCCGTAACGCTCGGCCTGGACGAGCGCCTGCGACACCGACTTGACCGAATCCAGGCCGGTGCGGCTTGCCAGGTTCTCGTAGGCCTGCTTGCGCTCCGGCAGATAGGAAAGCTCGGCATTGGTGAGGATGAACTCTTCCGCCAGCGCCACCGATTGCGCGCCGATCTCGTCGGCGACCTTGCGCAATGCTGCTTCCACCGACATGCCCGATTCGACGCAGATCAGCATCAGATCGAGCCCATCCGGCCATGCCATCTGGATCGACTGCTTGCGCTTGGTGGCGCGGTTGTTGACGTAGATGACCGGCGCGTAGAAGCCGCCGTAAGCAACGAGGATGCAGACGAACAGCCTGATGACCAATGGCTTGTCGGGCAGTCCTCCGAGCACGAAGATGTAGATTGCGGCCAGCGCGAAACCGACAAAAGGAAGCACGAGACGAAAGAAAAGAAACCGCGTCAGCGGATTCTGTCCACGAAAACCGGCCACCTTGAGTTTCTGCAAGGTGCCTTCATCGGCGAGCGCGCGTCTCAGATCCAGCCGGTCGACGATGTTGCGCATGCCGATCGACTGTTCCTCACGCAAGCCCTTGCGACGGCGGTCGGCCTCGACCGCAAGCCGGGCGCGCTGTTGCGCACGCAGTTCGTCGCGCTCCAGCGCAACGGATTTCATGCGTGACTTGAGCTGGTTTCCGCCAAACGCCGGCAGCAAGGTGAAGACGGTCGCAAACACCGCTATCGCGACCAGCATCGCGATCAGGAAGCTCGGATCCGTCAGGGTCTTGATGACTTGCTCGGTCATGCCAGCATCCTAGACTTCGAAGTTCATCATCTTGCGCATCACCAGGATGCCGATCGACATCCAGACCGCAGAGCAACCAAGGATCAGGTTTCCGACGCTGGTGTTGAACAGCGGCATCAGGTAGGCCGGGCTCGACAGGTAGACGAGAAAGGCGACGATGAAGGGCAGCGCACCGATGATCGCGGCGGATGCCTTCGCTTCCATCGACAGCGCCGCGACCTTGGCTTTCATCTTCTTGCGATCGCGAAGCACGCGCGAAAGATTGCCCAGCGCCTCGGAGAGATTGCCGCCGGCTTGCGATTGAATCTGGATAACGATGCCGAAGAAGCTTGCCTCGGTGCAAGGCATGGTTTCGGGCATGCGCAAGGTCGCGTCGGGGATAGAGAGGCCCATCTGCTGTGAATCGACGATGCGGCGAAACTCGGTCTTCACGGGTTCGGGCGATTCGTTGGCGATCAGGCGCACGGCATCGTTCAGCGGCAGGCCGGATTTGACCGCGCGCACGATGATGTCGAGCGCGTTTGGAAATTCGTTGAGGAATGCCTTGACCCGGCGGGCGCGGCGAAACGTGACGAACCAGCGCGGCAGGCCCAGCCCCCCGGCCAGCAGCACGCCCGGCAAGGCGATCAGCGGGGCTCCGGCCACGAAAGCGGCCATCGTCAAAACGATGCCGCATATTGCGGAATATATATAGAAACGCTCGATGGTGGTCTTGAGGCCGGCCTGACGAAGCTGGGCTTTCAGCGGCGGCTTCTTGACGCGGCTGTCCTTGGTTTTCTGCTTGGCGTCGAGTTCGTTGAGAGAATCCTGAACCGATTTGCGCCGCTTGGCGGCTTCCGCCACGCGGTCGCGCGAGGCCTTGACGACGGAGCGATCCGTCTCGGCGGTCCTGATTGTTTCGAGCCGCTTGCCGACCTGTTTCTCGTTGCTGATCCGGGTGAACAGAAATGCATAAGCGACGGCGCCGGCGCTGAAGCCGGCGAGCACGACAAACGCCAGTACTGTGCCGTCAATTCCAAACATTGGCCCGAACCCTTACACCCCAGCAGACGTCAGTCAGCGCGTTTCTCCATCGCCTCGAGCGCAATGGCGAGACGCTGCTCCTCGCCGTAATAGCGTGCACGCTCCCAGAAATGCGGACGGCCGATGCCGGTCGATACGTGCTCACCCAACAGCCGGCCGTTGGCGTCCTCACCCTTGATGTTGTAGAGGACGATATCCTGCGTGATGATAACGTCGCCTTCCATCCCGATCACCTCGGTGATGTGGGTGATGCGGCGCGATCCGTCGCGCAGGCGCGCTGCCTGGATGATCACGTCGATGGAGCCGACGACGATTTCGCGCACTGTCTTCTGCGGCAGCGAATAACCACCCATGGCAATCATGGATTCAATGCGGTTCAGGCATTCGCGCGGGCTGTTCGAGTGGATCGTTCCCATCGAGCCGTCATGGCCGGTGTTCATCGCCTGCAGAAGATCGAACACTTCGGGTCCGCGCACTTCGCCGACGATGATGCGCTCGGGCCGCATGCGCAGGCAGTTCTTGACCAGGTCGCGCATCGTCACCTCACCCTCGCCCTCCAGATTGGGCGGGCGGGTTTCGAGGCGCACCACATGCGGCTGCTGCAATTGCAGCTCGGCCGAGTCTTCGCAGGTGATGACGCGCTCCTCGCGGTCGATATAGTTGGTCAGGCAATTGAGCAGCGTGGTCTTGCCCGAACCGGTACCGCCCGAGATCACGATGTTGCAGCGAACACGGCTGATGATCTTGAGAACTTCGGCGCCCTGCGGCGAGATGGCGCCGAACTTGACAAGTTGGTCGAGCGTCAGCTTGTCCTTCTTGAATTTGCGGATGGTGAGCGTGGCGCCGTCGATGGAGAGCGGCGGCGCGATGACGTTGACGCGCGAGCCATCGGGGAGGCGCGCGTCGCAGATCGGGCTGGATTCGTCGACGCGGCGGCCAACCTGGCTGACGATGCGTTGGCAGATGTTGAGGAGCTGCTGGTTGTCACGAAAGCGGATGCCGGTCTGTTCGACCTTGCCGTTGACCTCGATGTAGACGTTCCTGGAGCCGTTGACCATGATGTCGGCGATGTCGTCGCGGGCGAGCAGCGGCTCGAGCGGCCCATAGCCGAGCACGTCGTTGCAGATGTCCTCGAGCAGCTCTTCCTGCTCGGCGATCGTCATTGCGAAGTTCTTGATCGCGATGATGTCGTTGACGATATCGCGGATTTCCTCGCGCGCACTTTCAGGATCAAGCTTGGAAAGCTGCGACAGATCTATGGTGTCGATGAGTGCGGAGAAGACCTGGCTCTTGGTATCGTAATAGGTTTCGCTTTTTTCGCGCTGTGCCCGCTTCGGCTCAGGCGCCAATGGCGGTGCCTCGACCGCACGGCGCGCCGGCGGCGCGACAGGCGCGCTTGGCGCCGCGGGCCGTGTCAGAACCGCCGTGTCCACGGAACCTGCAGCCGCCGGCGCAACAGGCGCCGGTGCTGGCTGGCGAAATTCCGGCGTGAACCGGTTGCCGTCGTCGCTGCCTCTTTTACCAAACATGATCGACTACCGATTCCACTGCTGAAGCGTCACTTCTTGTTGCGCGAGAGCTTGCCGAGCAGGCTGCCGAGCCCGGCCTTCTTCCTGATCTTGATTTCGCTGCGCCCGGTCAGCACATGCGCCATTTCGTTGATCATCGCGACGACCGGGTTCTTGGCATCCATTTCGCCAAGCATGCGTCCATTGTTGGCGGCATTGCCGAACAGCAACGGATCAAAAGCAATGACCGACATTGGCGACAGACCGAGCGGCTCGGCGAAATCGGACGGCGAAATCTCCGGGCGCTTCGGGACGCCGGCCTGGTTGATGATCAGCTTGGGCGGCGGATCATTGGGACGAAGCCGCTTGAGCATGTCGATGAGGTTCTTGGTGTTGCGCAGATTGGCAAGTTCCGGTGTCGCGGTGATGACGACCTCGTCGGCCTTGACCAGTGTGTTCTTGGTCCAGCCCGTCCAGGCATGGGGGACGTCGAGCACCAGAAGCGGCACGCTGCGCTGGGCGGTGTCGATGAGCTGCGCGAAGGCCTCGGGATCGAAATCATAGACCCGTTCGAGCGTCGAAGGCGCCGCCAGCAGCGACAGATGCTCGGCGCACTGGGTCAGCAGCCGGTCGAGATAGACTTCATCGATGCGTTCCGGTGAAAACACCGCCTCGGCGATGCCTTGCGCCGGATCCTGGTCGAAATTGATGTTGGCGGTGCCGAAAGCCAGATCGAGATCAGCGACGACCACTTCGGATTTGAACAGGGAGGACATCGCCCAAGCCACATTGTGGGCGATCGTCGAGGAGCCGACACCGCCCTTGGCGCCGACGAAGGCGATCGAGCGGCCGAGCGGCTCGGCTTCCGGATCGATGAAAATCGACGACACCACGCTGACGATGTCGGCCATCGAGACCGGAGCGATCACATATTCGGAAATGCCGTTGCGGATGAGTTCCCGGTAGAGGCCGACATCATTGTAGTGGCCGATCACCACCACCTTCGACGTCGGATCGCAATATTCCGAAAGCTGGGCGAGTTGTTCCAGCAATTGCTTGGGCTCGCTGCGCGATTCCAGCAGGATCAGATTGGGCGTCGGCGCCGATTGGTAGAATTCGATGGCAGTGGGAACACCGCCCATGTGGACCTTGAGATGCGCCTTCGTCATGCGACGGTCCTCGCCGGCGCGCTCGACCGGGTTGGCAACACCCTCGGTCTCGCAGAATGCCTGGATCGAGATGCGCGGGATCGGCCGCAACGCCTGCATCGCGGCGATGTCCTGCTGCGAGGTATCGCTGCCGTCCACCGGGGCGTCGTAGGCAAGGTTGCTCATCGTCATGCTCTTTCCCGTGGCCTGTTCTATCCGAGACTGGCGGCTCAGTACGTCACTTCCGAATTGCCGAGGAACTCGTCCGAGATACCTCTCTTTTGGTAAACATCGATGGCTTGGCTACGATTTGCCGGATCAATATTGGCAGATTTACGCGGGCCGAGCAGGTCAGATGGGTTAGCCATCTGGGCGGCAAGATTGTTCTGATAAGAGCAACCGAAATCGGCATAGTGCTTGTTTTCCGACGTGTCGACGAGGTCGGCTGGCCAGCGTCCGCATTTGTCGGTCTGGGCTTTCACCGAGATATAAGCAACGCGAATCGGGGCCGAGGCTTCGGCGGAAGCGGACTGATAGGAAGTCACGACAATCCGGTTGCGCTTGATGCCGCTGGCAACCGCCAGCCGGGCGAAATCGCGGGCCGCCGTGGTCGCCGCGACCTCGTTGGCCGATCCGCTCGGGACCTGGATCGTCAGCGTCGGGGCGGCACTTCTGTCATAGCCATCCAGGAAGCCAAGAAGCGTATCGCGCTGGGAGCCGGTCATGCCGCGGTCACCGGCGCCGACAGGCAGGTCGATCTTCTGGTTCTTCTCGGCGATGACGATCGGATGGTTGGTGCGGTAATCGTCCGGGATGGCGCCGACCGTGATGCTGTCGCGCTGGGCGCAGCCGGCCAGCAGCGCCGCCACCGCAACCGCCAGGACAGGAACGGCTCGCCGGCAGACCCGTGAACGGCCGAGACGGGTCGTTGCGGCGATGGTGCTTGCCTTCAATGCTGACTGAGACATGTCCGCTTCCCCGCTTACTTGTAGATGAAGCCGACAACGCCGTGGTAGCGGCCATTGGGCTTGTCGGTCTGCATGGTGCCGTAGACGCGATTGACGCGGCCAAGGAACATGCCGGCGCCATCGCTGGCGGCGTTGAAATTGTCGTCCGGCTTGGCAAGGTCGTTGCGCGCCACCGGCTTCACCAGATAGGGCGTGATGATGATGACGAGCTCGGTCTCGTTTCGCACGAAATCCCTGCTACGGAAGAGCGCGCCAAGCACCGGGATCTTTGTCAGTCCAGGCAATCCGTTGACGGCTTGCCTGACGTCGTCGCGAACCAGGCCGGCGATCATCATGGAGCCACCGGATGGCAATTCCACCGTTGTGTCGGCAAGGCGCTTGCGCAGCGACAGGGCATTCATTCCGGGACTCGTCACGCCTGAGGAGAACGATACGGATCCCTCGGTTGTCGGCTCGGAAACCGACGTCCTGACTTTCAAACTTATGCGGCCGGGAGACAACACAACCGGCTGGAATTCCAGGCCGATGCCGTACTCGATCTTTTCGACGCTGTAGGTCTTCAGGCCGGTCTGGTTGTCTTGCGATACATTTGCCGAGACACCCGTGACCATATTGTATTCACCGCCCACTTTGAAGGTTGCCTTCTCGCCCGACACAGCCGTCAAGGTCGGCTCGGCCAAGGTCTTCATCACCCCGGACTGCTCCATGGCGTTTACATAAGCCTGCAGTCCTGAAGCGCCGATTTGAAAGCCGGAATTCGACAGCTGTTTGCCGAGACCCGTGAAGTTGTCGCTGATTGCGCCGTAACTAATGCCGTTGCTGCCGCCGCTGCCAACCATGTTGACGCCGAGCTGCTTCATCACCGAGCGGCTGACTTCGGCGACCGTCACCTTCAGCGTCACCTGGTCATCGCCAATGATCTGGATCAGGTTGACGATCTGGCTGGTGCGGCGCTCCTGGTCCGGATTGTTGATGTCGACACCGCTCTGGGCCGAACCGCCGGCCGCGGTCTGCGAATATTGTCCCGTCGTTGCCTCACCACCCGACACGAACATGTTCGCCAACTGTTCGGCACGCTTGGCATCCAGCGGGGTGTCCACGGTTCCTGTGAGAACGACGTTATCGTTTAGCAGTTCCACCTTGACGGCCGACGTCGGCAGGAAGCGCCTGATATAATCCTCAAGGCCGGCAACGTCGCGTTCGACGGCAAGGTCCAGACTGACGATCTGCTCGCCATTGGGGCCGAAGACAAATATGTTCGTCTCGCCGACCGCCTTGCCGAACAGATAGATGCGCCGCGCGGTGCGGGTCACCGCATCGGCAACCGCCGGGTTGGCGACGAGAATGTCGTAGGCATCGCTCGGCAGGTCGATGACCACCGACTTGTTGAGGCCTAGCTTGACGCGCTGGGTGGCCGTCGATGCCGTGACCTGCGCGTTCTTTGCCTCGACGACGCTGCCTTGCACATTCGTTCCGACGAGCAGCAGGCCGAATGCCGCGGCTACAATTGCCGGCAGTTTACCGCTTAGCTTCATTTCCTTGCCCCCACTTCGGAAACTTCGCCCGACTTGATCAGCCTCACCGTTCCCCTGCGGCCATTGCCGGAAACGAGATAGTCGGCCTCACCCAGATTTTTTTCCTGCGTGTCCGCGACCGCCCGCAACGCCAGGGTCAGGCGATCCGCCATCTGCTGGGCGACGGTGATGATCTCCGCCTGCTTGGGCGTCAGTTCCAACGTGGCAGTCTGGCCCACCCTGGTCTTCTTGCCTTCCTCGTCCTCCTGAATGGTCTGGTCGATGGCCAGGACGCGGATGTTCTTGAGGATGGTCTCGGTGTTGAAGCCGGCGGCGCCGCTGGCGGCATCGGCCCTGCGGGTCATGATGACGTCGACGAAATCATTGGGAAGAATGAAGCCGCCGGCCGACGTATCGGCCGAGATGGCCGTGGCGACCGCCCGCATGCCGGAAGGCAGGATCGACGACATGAAGCTCTGGCCCTCGCCGATCAGCTTGGACCGCCGCAGCGGTTCTCCGGCATACATCGCCACACGGGCAACGGAACTCTTCAGCTTGTCCAGCGCCTCGGGCTCGGCGGTGCGGGTGATGAAATTCGCGTTGACGCCGTCGGCGGGCCAGGATTGCCAGGCGATGCTGTTTTGGATCGGGCTGCCCATCGGAACGTCGCCTGAAAGCACAAGCACATCCTGGAGTGCCACCGCCGGGGCCTGGGGGCCGGAATCGACGACGATCTGGGGCGGCGGTGCCACCATG
>NZ_RZPW01000470.1:0-5005 GCF_003998455.1 Mesorhizobium sp. M7A.F.Ca.CA.001.08.2.1
CGCAAAAGGGCCGCATCCGCTGCGCCATGGAGGAATTGTTTCGTCGCGAGGCCGACGCGGGCCGCGTCCGCACCATTCTTCTGCGGGCCGGCGATTTCTTCGGCGGCACCGGCAGCGGATCATGGTTCGACCTGATCGTCGCCGCCAAGATCAACAAGGGTATCTACACCGCGCCTGGCCCGGTCGACCTCGTGCATGAATGGGCCTATCTGCCTGACTTCGCTGTGGGCTTCGTCGCGCTGGCGCGCAATCTGGACAAGCTCGGCTTCTATGAAGCGCTGAACTTTCCGGGCCACGCGGTCACCGATCTGCAGATCAAGGCCGCTGCCGAGAAAGCTATTGGTCGTCCGCTCAAGATGACTTCGATGCCCTGGTGGGTGCTGCGCGCTGGCAGCCCGTTCGTGGCGATGTGGCGCGAGATCGTCTCCATGTCCTACCTGCGCTTCGAGCCGCATCAGCTGGCTTCGATACGGCTGGAAGGCATCGTCGGCGAGATCCCGCACACGCCGTTGGATCAGGCGGTTGCTGAAGCTCTTGGCGATATCGGCATTGCCACCGTGGATGGCGTTGCGAAAGCTGCCTGACTCCCGCGATCACGGGCGCCGCCCCTCTGCACACTGAACAATCCCCGAGAGGGCGCCTCAGAGCCGTCCCATCAACAGCAACACCATGAGCACCACCAGCACGACGCCGACGATACCCGACGGCCCATAACCCCAGGAGCGCGAATGCGGCCAGGCCGGCACCGCGCCGATCAGGACAAGGATCAGGACGATGATGACGATGGTGGTGATCGGCATGAGAAGCCCTCGCTTCGACGTTTCGCTCAGAGACAATGCAGAGGCCGCCCGGTTGTTCCGGGCGGCCTCTGCGGTCAAATCGGCGATGGGGTCTATTCGGCGGCTCTCGGAAAGGCGACTTCCGGTTCGTCGCCTGCTTCCTGGCCAGGCCTGTCGGTCGGCGAAACCGTTCCCTTGCCGCGCCGGAACAGCCGGCGGAAAAACGCATAGAAGCGGCTGTTCTTGCTGCGCGTGAAAATCATCAGCATCGACGGCGTCACCACCAGCGTCAGCAAGGTGGCGAAGGACAGGCCGAAGACGATCGCCGAGGACAGCGAAATCCACCATTGCGTCGACGGCGCGTTGATCGTCGTCTCGTGATGGAAGATTTCCAGCCCAAGGCCGAAGGCGATCGGCAACACGCCGAGGATCGCCGACACCGCCGTCAGCACCACCGGCCGGGCGCGCTCGCGGCAGGTCTGCAGCACCGCGTCCATCTTGTCCCAGCCTTCTTCGCGCAGCCGGTCATAGGTGTCGATCAGCACGATGTTGTTGTTCACCACCACGCCGGCCAGAGCGATGACGCCAATGCCCGACATGACGATGCCGAAGGTCTCGCCTGTGATCAGCAGCCCCAGGAACACGCCAACCGTCGCCATGACCACGCAGGACAGCACCATCAGCACGCTGGTGAATTTGTTGAACTGCATCAGCAGCACCAGGAAGATCAGGAAGATCGCCGCCCCGAAGGCCTTGCCAAGGAAGGCGCTGGCCTCGGCGCTGTCTTCGTTCGAGCCGGCCAGCTTCCAACGTATGCCGCTGCCGAGATCCATCCCGGAGACGGCCTTGGTGACCTCCGCCTGCACGGCCGCGACCTGGGCGCCTGCGGCAACGTTTGCCTGGACGACCACCGTGCGCGCGCCGTCGATACGGTTGAGGATACCAACCGTCGGCTCCGGCTTGCGCACGACGAAATTCGAGATCGGCACCGAGCCTTGCGAGGTCTGCACCCTGAGCTCGTCGAGCGTCGACAGCGTGCGCCGGTCTTCCGGCAGACGCAGCCTGATGTCGACGGCGTCGTCGGCGCCGGCAGGCCGGTATTCCGAAAGCTTCAGCCCGTTGGTCACCAGTTGCACCACTGTGCCGACAGCGGTTGGGCTGATGCCATATTGCGCTGCCTTGGCACGGTCGACCTCGAGCGCCCAGTCGACGCCGGGCGGCGGGAGGCCGTCGGAAATGTCGATGACGCCAGGCACCTTGCCGATGCGTGCCGCAACCGCGCGCGCTTTGTCGTCGAGCCCCTTGGGGTCGACGGCCGAAAGCCTGATCTGGATCGGCTTGCCGGTCGGCGGACCGGCCTCCGGCACGCGCACCTCGACATCGACGCCGGGAATGCCGGCCATGACGCCGCGCAAATCGTTCAGGATCTGGTTCGCCGACTTGCGCTCGCGCCAATCTATGAATTCGTACTGGATGACGCCGACGACGTCTTCAGGGACATCCTGGCCGCCGCCTTGTGTCTTGCCGACGCGGGTGTAGACCGACTTGATGCCGGGCCAGCCGAGCATCCTGTTTTCGGCAATCTTGGTCGCCGTATCCATTTCGGCCAGCGAAAGGTTGCCGCGCGCGTGCACGTAGAGCAGGCCGTAGTCGGGCTCGACACTGGGGAAGAATTCAACACCGGCGCCATATTTCGAATAGGCAAAGCCGACGCCGAACAGCAGAGCGACCGTCAGCAAAACCACCGTAATCGGAAACCGCACCGCCTGCTTGACGATCGCCATGTACCAGCCGTCGCGATTGTCATCCTCATGATGCTCCGGCGCCTTGGCGAAGATCGCCCCCAGCGTCGGCGCGAACACCAGCGCATAGAGCATCGAGGCCGATAGCGTCACGATCAGGGTGATCGGCATGTACTTCATGAAGTCGCCGATGATGCCCGGCCAGAACAGCAGTGGCGAGAAGGCGGCTATGCGCGTCATCGTCGCGGCAATGACCGGACCGGCCATGCGCTTGGCGGCCAATGCGAAGGCTTCCGCCTTCGGCATGCCTTCGCTCATCCGCCGTTCGGCGAACTCGGTGACGATGATGGCATCGTCGACCAGCATGCCGACAGCCAGGATCAGGCTGAACAGCACGATCATGTTGATCGTGTAGCCCATCATCGCCAGCAGCAGGATGCCGATCAGGAAAGACGACGGAATGGCCAGGCCGATCAGCAGCGAGGCACGACCCGACAGCGCGTAGAGGATGACGATGAACACCAGGATGACGGCGATCATGACGTGGTTCTGTAGATCGCCGAGCAACTGGTTGACGAAGACCGACTTGTCCTGCGTGTAGGTGACGTTCATGCCTTGCGGCATCGTCTTGACGTAGGCGTCGGACACCTCCCTCACCTTGGCGAGCGTGTCGATCAGATTGGCGCCGATGCGCTTCTTGACTTCGATGGCGATGGCCGGCTTGCCATTGAGGCGCGTGATCGTCGTGGCATCGGCGAAGGTCGAGCGGATCGTCGCGATGTCCTTGGCCTGCACCACGGCATTGGGGCCGGCGACCACGGGCAAGGCCGCCACGTCCTCGGGCGTCTCGATCAGTGACGGCACCTTGACGGCGTATTTGCCTTCCGAGCCTTCGATATTGCCGGCGGCGACCAGACTGTTGGAGGCCCCGACAGCGCCGATCAGCTGATCGAGTTGCAACCCGTAGGACGACAGTTTCATCGGATCGATGACGACTTCGACAAGATCGTCGCGCGAACCCTGCAACGAGCCCTCCAGGACGCCTGGCACTTCCTCGATACGGTCGCGCAGTTCGCGCGCGGCGGCGGTCAGCACGCGTTCGGGCAATTCGCCCGACAGGGTGACGACGAGGACGGGGAATTCGGAGATGTTGACTTCGGTAACGACCGGCTCTTCGGCCGCCTGCGGCAGGTCGGCCTTGCCGTCCTGGACCTTGGAGCGCGTGTCCTGCAAGGCCGTCGCCAGATTTGTCTGCGGCTGGAACTCGACCAGCACATAGCCGCCGCCCTGGAAGGCGGCCGAGCGCATTTCCTTGAGGCCTTTCAGGCTCTTCAGCTTGCTTTCCATCGGCCGCAGCAGAAGGCGCTCCGAATCCTCCGGCGAAATGCCCTGATAGATCAGGCTGATATACATCATCGGAATCGGAACGTCGGGCTCGGCTTCCTTCGGCGTCGACTGATAGGCGACCCAGCCGGCGAGCAGCAGGAAGACCAGCACCGAGATGGTCAGGCGGGCATTGTTGATTGCGAGTCTGACGATATCCATGGCTAACGCCTGTTCTTGAATTTCACGAGCTGCGTCGCAGCCAAGTGTCCCCGCCCGGGGTCTGTCCGCCGTATCCCATGCTACTGCGTGCCGGCGGTCGCTTCGCCCAGCAGTTTCTGGATGGTTGCCTGGTCGGCTTCGACCAGCTTGACCTCATCGCCTTCCTTCACCAGTTCCTGGCCGGCAACGATGATGCGCGCATCGGCAGGGATGCCGCCAAGCACCAGGCCGGTCGGCGTGTCGTCGACGAGGTCGATGGGGAAGAACGCAACCTTGTTGTCCTTGCCGACGGCACGGATGCCGAGGTCGCCCTTGTCGCCGAGCGTCACCACCGAGCGCGGCAGCAGCACCGCATCGGTCGGCAGCGCGCTGAGTGCGATTTCCGCCGTCATGCCGGCCGGCACGGAGCCGTCGGCATTGGGGACGGCAACCTCGACGCGGAAGGTGCGGGTCGCCGAAGAGGCGTCGCGGCTGATGTAGCGCACGGTGCCTTCGACAGTCTGGCCGCTGACCAGCCGTATGGTGGCCTTGTCCCCGAGTTTCAGGTAGCCGAGATCGCGCTCGCTGACTTCGCCGCGGGCAATCACCGGATCGAGCTTGAGGATGGTTGCCACCTCGCCGCCCTGCATGATGGAACTGCCAAGTTCCACCGGCACCCGGTCGATAACGCCGTCGAAGGGCGCCTTCACCTCGTTGCGGTCAAGTTCGGCCTGTGCCGTTTCCAGTTGCGACTGCGCCGAGGTCAGGTTCGAGCGCGCGGTGTCGAGCTGCAGCTTCGGCAGATTGCCGGTCTTCATCAGCCGCAAGGCTGCGTCCAACTCGGCCTGGCGCTGCACCACCAACTGCTTTGCATTGTCGACCATCGAGATCTTTTCTTCCGCCGCAAGCATCAGCACCAGATCCCCCGTCTTGACGTGATCGCCTTGCTTGACAGGCAGC
>NZ_RZPW01000471.1:0-4996 GCF_003998455.1 Mesorhizobium sp. M7A.F.Ca.CA.001.08.2.1
GTGAAGGCCGCACCACAAAAAGAAGCCGCGCCTGATTTGATCGATCCGGTTGGAGTGCAGCAGCAGGGCGCAAAGTGCTATCGCGGCGAGGCCACCAAGAATAAAGTAGCCCGTCTGCGAAATGTTGGCTGAAACGGGCGCCAATGAATCTTCTACGACTGTTCCACGGTTCTTGGACTGCACGAATACGGTCGTCTGTCCCGCAAAGAACCTCGGAAACAGCCATGATCCGATGATTGCGTAAAGCATAAGGCTTGTAAGGACCCAGATCGACCCGATGCTTCCGAACACGAATCCAAGATCAAACCAGATACGCCGTCTCGCGGCGACGGCCGTGACGAGCAGGCCCGCGAATAAGGTGTAGATCAAGGGGGATGAGCCACCCAGAAAGCTCAGGGTCATCACGGCCGTCGCACCGAAAGCCTGGGAAGCGATCAAGCCTATGATCAGCATTCCCCTTGAATAGTACGCAACAAGCAAAATAGCCGCGCATACTAGCAGTCCCGGCAAAGACACCTGCATGCCGATCGAGTTCCCGGTGAGCGGATACAGCAAGCTGTCCGATGGCCAATCTTTCGGCAGGTGAGTATCCCCCGCAAGAGAGTCAAAGGGGGTAGCCTTCACCCGCGAAGGGAGGTAGCGGACGCGCTCGTCTCCATCGCCCTTGCCCTTGATGGTGAAGGCAGTGGCCGGCGCAAAATGCGATCCTGGGCTGAATGGCCGCATCTATGTCGGCACTAAGAAATGCGCGTGACGGACCGAAGGCTGGCAACGGGCGGGTTGTCTAGAATCCACCATAAGGAGGAGAGGCGATATGACACCCGCGATGTATATCGCATGTTCGGACCCAAGCAGGGTCAGGCAATTCAAGGAAATCTACGAGTGCGCCACTGTGAAAGCCAAGTACCCTGACAGCCATATTGCCAGCAAAGCCGTCGAAAGACTGATCGACGCGCTGGAAGCCGAGATCCAGAATGCCGGATCCGTTCTGGATATGTGTTTGCTGACGGAGGATGGTCCTCAGGTGGCCACCTCAGCCCGAGCCTTCGCAACGCGTATCTGTGTCGGCACAAGCGCGGCGCGGCCGCCCTGGCTTCGCGTTTCCCGGTAGGCGTCGGGATTTCGTGGCTCAAAAATTTACCGAAAATTAACTTATGTTAGCGCCCGCTTGTGAATAGCCCATAAGCTACTCACGCTGTTCTGGCTGGGAATGAGGAACAGCGGGTGCACCAGGTTGGACAATTCCAGCCAGGCTCTCAGAACGGGTGGGCATTACTATACTTTCTGAAGAAACTGACGAGTGAGGGGCTAATTGCCGCCTTAGGGCGGATTTTGTTGGGAAAAGGGTGGGTAAGAGTATGAGTTCCACAGTAGAACTGCATAAATACACTTCGGTAGAGCCGGCAGGAATTCCGTCCGGCGGAAAAGCAACGGTCCATGAACAAGTAGGCAGAGAATGCCTCCTCATCTTGGACGGAAGGGCGCTAGATCGCGAATGTCTGGCATCGGCCTTGGAAGACCACGAACTCGGCATGGCCGTCGAGGCCAAGGGTTCGATAGACGAATGGCGCGTGAAAGAGGGGATGATCCTTGCAGCCATTCTTTTCAACCTGGGCGGCCGGAAAGTCACCGACCATGGCATAGCGGATCAGATCAGGCGCATTTCGTCCGAGTTCAGGTCGGTGCCTGTGGTGATCTTGGCCGACACAGAAGACCTTGCACAGATACTGGCGGCTCTCGAATGTGGCGCACGTGGCTACATTCCGACCTCTGTCGGGATCGACGTCTGTGTCGAGGCGATCAATCTTGCGGTGGCAGGAGGCATTTTCGTTCCTGCAAGTAGTGTCCTGTCCATGCGGCACCTGATAGATTCAGGCAGCCTTGAAACACCTTTGACAGGCATGTTCACGCTCAGACAGGCTGAGGTCGCCCAGGCGCTCCGACGCGGCAAGGCGAACAAGATCATCGCCTATGAGCTGAACCTGAGAGAAAGCACCGTGAAGGTGCACATCCGCAACATCATGAAAAAGCTTAAGGCGACCAACCGGACGGAAGTCGCTTACAAGGTCAACGATCTCTTCGCCGAAGGATCTCTGGCTGTGGAGTGACGAAGCAAATGAGACGCTAACTTTGGTTAAATCGTGCGGACCGTTTTGCTCTCGCGTAGCGTCTGATCTGGGGGATGATTGCTGCACAATTGAGGGACCTCCGTCCCGCTGGACACCCGTGGTGGGCGCCCCGCATATAGCCAGCTCCCATATGTCCTGTTCCTAAAGACTAACCATTGCGAGGCGTCCAAAGCACGCCTGCCTCACTGTCCAGCAACCAGCCGGAAGTGACACTTCGTCAATGGCGAGGACCAGGTTGCTGCTCTCTCGTGGAACTGGTCGTGCCGTCCTGGGGGACCAATCCTTGCGACAGCGACCCCGGAGGGCTATCGCTACAATATTTTGACCTTCCTAAGCGTGAAGGCCTCCGCAAAGTGCTCGGGTGCCCGGCATTCCATTCCACGCAACCGCGCAAGCCCGGCGAATGTCTCCCGATCGAACCAGTCCTTTGAGCGCTGTGTCCCGAAGTGCTCGTGAAGGAGTTGGATCTTGCGTTCCAGCACGTGGGCTGCAATCGGCACATACGCATTGGGTTGGCAAAGATCGCCGTCCCATTTCGGAATCTCGTATTCGAGCACAAGGTGATCGCGGAAAACGTTCCAGGTCAGTTGGTTGACCTCCCTATGGTCCTGATGGGCGTCGAACCTGGCATGGGTTAATATCACGTCGGGATGAACCCTTGATCTTACGTCCATCAGCCAATGCTTTATCGATCGGCTGTGAACTGGGAAATAGCCGTCTTCAAAATCCGCAACGTCGATCGTGGACGAATGGGATCCTTCGAGGAAGGCTTCGGCCGAAGCCCTGGCTTCGGCCGACCGCTGGCCGCCGGCGCTTAAGACGCACCAGTAGACGTGAAGTTTGACCTCCGACGCGATCAGACTGAGGATTGTGCCTCCCGCGCCGATCTCAATGTCGTCGGAATGGGCCCCGACGCACAGAATCGAGAGTTCCTCGCCGCCACGCGCGAGACCAAGCCCCTTCATGATGCGGCCAACCCCATACTACGCCTATTCTTCTCGGCGGTGGCTATCATACTCCAGGGCATGTCGCCCTTTTCGACCATGTCTTCGAGGGATTGCCAATCGCGCAGCGTGTCCATTGAACGCCAGAAACCCTCGTGCTTGTACGCCATCAGCATGTTGTCATCGATCAGACGCTTGAACGGCTCGACAACGAGTTCCTCGCCGTCGCGCATGTAGTTGAAAATTTCCGGACGGAATATAAAGTAGCCGCCATTGATCCAGATCTCCGATGTCTCGGCCGCACGAAACTCGCGCACGCGGCCATCTTCCGCGATGTCGGCCAAATGGTAAGTCAGCGGCGCGTGCACTGCCAGAAAGCACCCGATCTTGCCGCTGGCCTCGAATTTTCCGATCATGTCGTCCAAGTCGACATCGGTCAGGCCGTCGGAATAGTTGGCCAGGAAGATCTTCTCGTTCCTGACGTGATCCTGCGCAGCCCACAGGCGCTCTCCAATGCTGCGCCAAATACCGGTATCGAGCAGAGTGATGCTCCAGTCCTTGATTGTGTCGCCGAGGAGCTTGACGTCCTGGCCTCCTCGCGTAACCACGCAATCGGAAAACGTTTGCGGCCGGGTGTTCAAGAAAAAGTCTTTGATCACGTTGGCCTTGTAGCCCAGACACAACACGAACTCGTCATGCCCATAGTCACTATACCATTGCATGACATGGCGCAGGATCGGCTGGTGGCCGAGCGGTATCATCGGCTTTGGGATGCTTTCGGAATAGTCGCGAATGCGGGTCCCGCGACCGCCACAGAAAAGAATGACTTTCATTTCTCGTACTCCGACGGATCGATTACGGTCACGAAAGGAATCGGCACTACGAATTTCGCGTTCCAAGCGGCGACATGGCGCATCTGCTGAATGATCTCGTCCTTCAGATTCCACGGAAGGATGAGGATGTAGTCTGGCTTAGCCTCGTCGATTGCGTCGACGGGCTTGATCGGGATGTGCATTCCAGGTGTATAACGCCCGTGCTTGTACGGGTTGCGGTCCACTGTGAAATCCAGGAAGTCGGTGCCGATGGCGCAGTAGTTCAGCAGCGTGTTTCCCTTGCCAGGCGCGCCGTAACCGCAAATCGTCTTGCCCTCTTCCTTGGCCGAAATCAGGAATGCCAAGAGATCACGCTTCGCGCGCTGCGCCTTGTAGCCGAAAGAGGCGTAGGTCGACATCTCTCCAAGCCCATGCCTGGTTTCGCGCTCGAGCAATTGGGCGATGCTGTCCTTCCTCGGCCAGGCACTGCCTTCGTGGCAGAGATAGACCCGCAGCGACCCACCGTGGGTGGGAAGTTCCTCGACATCGATCAGCCGCAGCCCGTGACGGGCCGCCATCAGGTCGACCGTCAACAGTGAGAAATACGAAAAATGCTCGTGGTAGATGGTGTCGAACTGGTTCTCCGCCATCAGCCGCTCGATGTGTGGGAATTCGAGAGTGACCATGCCCTCCGGTTTGAGCAGGATCGCCACCCCGGCGACGAAGTCATTGAGGTCTGGCACCTGCGCCAGGACGTTGTTGCCAATGATGAGGTCCGCGCGAAGTCCTTCGCCCACCATTTGATTTGCCAGCCGGACGCCGAAGAAGTCGACCCAGGTGGCCACCCCCTTCTCGATCGCGGCGCGCGCGACATTGGCTGCCGGCTCGACGCCCAACACAGGAACGCCGAGTGGCAGAAAATGCTGCAGCAAGTAACCGTCATTACTTGCGAGTTCCACCGCAAGGCTGTCAGGGCCAAGCCCAAGGCGTCGTGTGATCGTCTCGCAATAAAGTTTCGAATGAGCCACCCAGCTGGTCGAGAACGAAGAGAAGTAGGCGTATTCGCTGAAGATGTTCTCTGGGCTCATATACTCCTTGAGCTGCGCCAGAT
>NZ_RZPW01000472.1:0-4993 GCF_003998455.1 Mesorhizobium sp. M7A.F.Ca.CA.001.08.2.1
ACGATACCCTGCGCCTGCTGGCGCAGCAGGAACTTCTTGGTGAAGCGGTCCGGCGCCGTCTTTTCGATCTGGCCGATCGCGACGTCGGCAACGCCGAGCAGCGGCACCTGGCCGGAGATCAGTGCCTGCGCGGAGGAGGCGTCGTCGTCGTAGCGCTGGACGTTGGTGTCGGCCGCGGCGATTGCCGTCACGGCGGTGTCCTGCGTGGTGCCGCGGGTGACGCCGATCGTCTGGCCCGCGAGGCCCGCCTTGTCGGTGATGGCGATATCCTTGTCGCCATAGACGAACTGCTCGAGACCGGCATAGGGCACCGAGAAGTTGACAACCTTGAGGCGTTCCTCGGTGATGCCGAGCGTGGCAAACAGCACGTCGGCCTGGCCCGACAGCAGGTACTGGATGCGGTTGGCCGAGGTCACCGGCAGGATGGTCAGCTTGACGCCGATGCTGTCGGCGAACTCCTTGGCGAGATCGGGATCGTAGCCGACGGCCTGGCCGTTGGAATCGAGCAGGCCGAAGGGTGGGTAATCGACCAGCGAGCCGACGGTGATCGTGCCTTTGTCCTTGATTTCCTTCAAGGTCAGGGCTGAAGCCGGCATCACGGTGACGGCCGCCGCGACCGCGACGCTCGCGACGAACGTCAGAGCATTTTTCCAGAGTGTCATCAGGTGTATCCTCCCTTTCAAAAAATGGATCCCCGACATCGAGGGTCCGGACAATTCGAGACGTCAGCGTGTCGCCAGAGCGGCGTAATGCCCTTCCATGCGCCGGGCGTAGACCGAAAGCGGCCAGCACAGGCAGAAGTAGATGATGGTCACCAGCCCGTAGACCTTGAGCGGCGAGTAGGTCGCGTTGTTCATGATCTGCGCGGCGCGCATCAGCTCGACGAAGCCGATGATCGAGGCGAGCGACGTGCCCTTGATCAGCTGGACGAGGAAGCCGACGGTCGGCGCCAAGGCGATGCGCGCGGCCTGCGGCAGGATCACCGATTTCATCCGATCGAAATAGGACAGGCCAAGCGCCCAGCTCGCCTCGCTCTGGCCTTCCGGCACCGCCTGGATGCAGCCGCGCCAGATCTCGCCGAGAAAGGCGGCGGCGTGCACGGTAAGCGCCAGTGCGGCCGCCACCCAGGGGCTGACGCCGAAGCCGATGATCTGCAGGCCGAAATAGGTGAGGAAGAGCTGCATCAAGAGCGGCGTGCCCTGGAACAGGCGAATGAAGCCGAGCGCCGGCAGGCAGAGCAGCCGGTATTTCGACACCCGCGCCAGCGCCACCACGAGTCCGCCGACGGCGCCGCCGGCAAAGGCGGCGGCCGAAAGCGCGATGGTCCACTGGACAGCCAGAATGATGAACCAGAATTCCTGTATGCCGAAGGGGCGGATCATGACCTCGCTCCTACCGGCTTAAGGGATAGTTAAAGGCGAGGCGCTGGATCAGGCGGAACAGGCCGGAGAAGCCGAGCGACATGACGAGGTACATGCCGGTGATGACAAGATAGACCTCGAAGGCGGTGAAGGTTCGCTGCTGGATGTCGTTGCCGGCGGCGGCCAGGTCCGTCGCCGAGATCACCGAGACGACGCTGGTCGACAGCATCAGGTAGACGAACTGGCTGGTCAGCGCCGGGTAGATGGTACGCACCGCCTGCTTCAGGATGATGTAGCGGAAGATCTGCAGGCGGTTGAGCCCGAGCGCGACGCCGGCCTCGACCTGGCCCTTGGCGATGGATTCGATGCCGGCCCGGATGATTTCGGTGGCGAAGGCGCCGACATTGACCACCAGCGCCACGATGGCGGCGGTGTTCGGCGTCATGCGGATGCCGAATTCCGGCAGCGCGAAATAAATGAAGTAGATCTGCGCCAGGAAGGGTGTGTTACGGACGAGCTCGATATAGGCGTCGATCAGCCAGCGCAGCGGGGGCGGCCCGCCGGTCTTGGCAAAGGCCAGCACGACGCCGACGATCAGGCCGAGAATCATGGCAACGAACGAGAGCTGGATGGTGATCCACGCGCCCGTTAGAAGATGGTCCATGTTCGCGAACACGGGCGCGAATAGGAGCTGATACTGCATGACCTCCCTAACTTCCGGCTGCTCCAGAAATGCCTGCCCGCCACGCTCCGATCCGCCGACCGCGCGCGCCTCCCTATCGGGGAAGCTTAAGCCGGCGGCGCGATGCAGAGATATTATCGGTTCGGTTCCCCCCACCTCGCCAAATGTGTTGGCTGGCGCCGCCCGCGCGGCGGTTCAATCCAGCCGGTAGACGCGCCTCGCGGTGCCGGCAAACAGCCCGCGTTTCACGCCGTCGGATGCGCCGGAAACGATGCGCTTGAAGGCGTTCCAAAGGGCGGCATAGCCGATGCCCATCCGGTCGACCGGGAAGTTGCTCTCGAACATGGCGCGGTCGGCTCCGAAGAGTTCGATGCAGGTCTCGATGTAGGGACCCCACATGGAGGCGAGTTCGGCCGAGGTCGGCGGCGCGGGCCGGGTGTTGTAGTCGTAGGCGGCAAGCCGCATCATCATGCCGCCGAGCTTGATCGAGACGTTCGGGCAGGTGGCGAGTTCGGCCATCGACGCCTTCCAGGCGGCGAAGACCTCGTCCTTGCGGCCGGCATAGGGGCCGTAGCCGAGCGGGCAGCCGCAATGGCCCATGACGATGCTGGCCTCCGGAAAGGCGCGCGCGAGGTCGGTGACGTCGGCGAGCTGGGGATGGTAGAGCCAGGCGTCGAAGGATAGGCCCATGGCGACGAGCCGGGCAAATCCGGCGCGGAAATGCGGCTGCCCGTAAAGCCCGGGCGCGATGCCCGGAAAGCTGTTGCCGATGATCGGGTCGGCGTCCCACCCGCCTGAGTGGCGGATGCCTCGGAAACGACCGCCGCCGGCCCGTACATGCGCCTCCAGGACCGGCGCGACGCCGTCGCCGAGCATCAGGTCGGCGAAGCCGACGATGCCGGCCGCAACACGGATCGGCCCGTAGATGCCATTGTCGCACATGGCGGCGATGCCGGCGGCGACCTCGGTCTCACCGACGGGCTGCATCTCCTTCGGGCCGAAGGCGCGATCCCATTCGTAAGCGTTCATGTGAACGGTGGCGACGACCGTGTGGCCACTGTTGGCATCGGCGAGGAACTCGTCGAGCATGTAGCGGTGGCCGCTGGTGGTGCGAAGGTCCCAGAGATGATGATGGGTGTCGATGATCTCCAATTCGGGGTCGAGAATGACCTCCGGCTCTGCCGTCGCCAGCCAGGCTTCGTCCGGCGGGAAAATACGGCCGTATCGGGTGGGCAGTCTGGACGAACGCATCGGTATTCCCTGTCTCATTTTTTGTCCGTGGACCGTGAAGCCGGCGGCCTCACGGAGCGGGCACAAGCCGGCAACGCAATGCCGATCCCGTGCCGGTGACGGCGAGTTCGCACGGCGCCGCGACGTCGAACGGTTGCGTCAGCGTGCCGGTGAAGACCACGCCGCTACACCTCCGGACCTGTCCCCGTTCGCGCAGATGCGCGATCAGGTGGCCGAGCACCGCGAGCGTATCGGGCAGATCGTCGCCGCGCAGGCCGCGGGCGCGCAAATGGCCGTCGACCGTGACGCCGGCATGTGCGGCGATGTCGCCGATCGCGTCAAGATCGACGGTTTGGCCCAGGACCACCGCATGCGACACGCAATTGTCGGCGATCGTGGCCGGTACGCCGATGCGCTGGCGGTCGGGAAGGCGCGAGGAGACGATTTCGAAGCCGATATGCGCGGATTCGATCAGGTCTGGGGTGACGACGGGTCCGGCGTCACACGCCAGCACGAGCGCGATCTCCAGTTCGATAGTGACGCTGGCATCGCGGGGCACGATGACGTCTTCGCCACTGACGTGGCGGCGCGGCGCCAGGATGCGCCCGAAGATCGGGCGGGAGAGACCGGCGCCGCGATAGAAGTTGCGCCCGGCGAGGCCGATCTTCCAGCCGACGACCGCATGGCCGAGGAGCGCGATCAGCCGGTCCTGGACATCGTAGCCTTCGGCGAGGCTGCGCGGCCGTACGTCGGCGCGCAATCCGGCCGGCTGCGCACCGGCGCGCCATGCGCTCGCCAGTCCCTCTGCCGCGCGGTCGAGATCGAAGCTGTCGCTCATGTTGTCAACGGCCCGTCATCAGGCGAAGAAGACGCCGCCATTGACGTTGACGATCTCGCCGCAGAAATTGCTCGCCCCCTTCGTGCATAGGAAGGCGATCGGCCAGGCGATCTCCTCGGCGGTGGCCATGCGTCCGAGCGGAAAGTTTTCGCGCGGAAAGTCGATGTTGGCGCTGAACGGCGTCACGACCGGTCCGGGGGCGACGCCGTTGACCAGAACGCCGCCCGGCGCAGCCTTGCGGGCAAGCAGGCGGACCAGCGCGTGCAACCCGCCCTTGGAGGTGACGTAATCGGGCGGCGTCGTCGTCAGCGTGCCGCCGTGCCAGCCGGCCAGCGAGCCGATGAGGATCAACCGGCCGCCGCCGTTCCCGGCCATGTGGGCGATGCCGGCGTGACCGAGTTCGATCGGCAGCCGGACGTTGACCGCCATGGTCCGGGCGAAGCGGGCTTCCCAGTTTGGGTCCTGGTCCCAGGGAATCTGCGTCGGAACGATGCCCGCGCAATGGACGACCGCGCGGACCGGCCCGGAGGCGAAGAGCCGGGCTATGGCGCCGGGCGTCAGGAGGTCGCCCTGGACCGTTTCGGGAACGACGTTGTGGGCGATGAGATCGGCACAGGTCGCGTCGAGGCTTGAGACATCGGCGAGCAGCAGGTCGGCGCCGAGGCTGGCGAGAGCGCTTGCCGTCGCCCGGCCGATCCCGCTCGCCGCGCCGGTGACGACAATGCGCTGGCCGCTGAGGTCGAGCGCTTCGGGAAGAGATAGTGCCATGAATTCCACCCTGAAGCTGGCGTTTCAGACCCTGGCGCGCGGTGCCAGCCGCTCGATGATCGCCCGGGCGATCGCGCCCGTGCCGTCGCTGCCGCCAATGTCATAGGGACGAAC
>NZ_RZPW01000473.1:0-4990 GCF_003998455.1 Mesorhizobium sp. M7A.F.Ca.CA.001.08.2.1
TCTGCTGCCGGAATTCTCGGCGCTGGAAAACATCATGATGCCGCAGCTCATCAAGGGGCTCAGCCGCAAGGACGCGGCCGAGCGCGCGGCGCAGCTGCTCGATTACATGCAGATCGGCAAACGCGCGGCGCACCGGCCGTCCGAGCTCTCCGGCGGCGAACAGCAGCGCGTCGCCATTGCGCGTGCGGTCGTCAATGCGCCGCTGGTACTGCTGGCGGACGAGCCGACCGGCAATCTCGACCCGGTCACCGCGTCCTATGTGTTCGAGGCGCTGGCGGCGCTGGTCAAGCAATCGGGCCTCGCGGCGCTGATCGCCACCCACAATCACGAGCTGGCATCGCGCATGGACCGACGCGTCACCTTGGCCGACGGCAAAGTGGTGCCGCTCTAGGGCACGGCGATACTGGGGGGAGGCCGGCCTGCGAAAGGCGGCTTCCTGCGCTTCCCGTTCTACCCCGTCGCGGTAGAACGGTGCTCACGTACCCAAAAGTACGCTCCGCTCCGGTTCTCGAAATCCACCATTCTCGGCTCGGCCTGACCCCAGTCTCGTCGTGCCCTGGTCGGCGCTGGGCAACCGTCGTTCGCCCGTCAACCTTTTCTTAACCCTGCCGATTTGATCGCCCGGAAATTCGGACACGGCCGGATTGTGTCCGTTGACTTTGAAACAAAATTAGAACAAAATACGAACATATCAACAACAGGAGAGAGTTATGACCGATCTGGTTCAGGATGTCATCTCACTGGTTTGCATGAGCACCTTTCTCGTCTCCATGGCAATCTGGATTGGAGCCATGTGATTTGGCGGCGTTCGCCGCCGTGGGTCCCATGCGGTCGAAGACCGCTCCGCCGTTAAGCTTTTCTTGCCGCAGCGACGTTAGAGTGCCCCGGCAAGACAGGGAGCAACGTCCAGGTGTCGCCCATCGTCACGGCCATTCTGGTGGCCAGCAATCTCGGGCTGATCTTTCTGTTGATGACGGTGCCGCTTGGTTTGCGCACGGTCCGGCTGACCCGTCTGGTGGCGATGGATCGGCAGCGCCTCTGGCAGGCGCTGTGGCCGCTCGGCAGCGATGCCGGCTGGTCCGGTGAGATCCTGTCCGCCGAGGCCCCGGACGGCGAGGGCGTGGCCCGCATCACGCTGTCCTGGGAAGGTCGCGACGGCAAGCCGATCGAACGCAAGTCGCGGTTTGAAGACGTCGTCGAAGGCAGCCGCTTCTCGATGCGTGTCATCGAGGATACGGCACTCGACGCTTCGTTCTGGAAGGATTTTCGCGAAACCGCCGAACTCGTTTCGGAAGGCAACAGCACGCGGGTGACGCTCAGCCAGACCGATCGCTATCGTGGCGTTGCCTTCCTGGTGTTCCGCTATTTCGCCCTGCGCCGCGAACTCTCCAAGCTGCAGCGCTGGGCGCGGACCGGAAAGTATCGCAAGGGCGGCTGGTTCGAGCATCCGCTCAGCCAGGTCGGCTTTGCCGGGCTTTCGGCGCTGATCCTGTGGCCATTCTTCGGCCTTCACTTCGGCGGTTTGGCACTGGCCGCGATCCTCACATCGGTGGTCGCCCTGCATGAGCTTGGCCATATGGCAGCGTTCCGGCTGATGGGCCACAACCGTGCACGGATGATCTTCATTCCGCTGCTCGGCGGCATCGCCATTGGCGGGCGGCCCTATGACAGCCGTTTCGAAGTGGCTTTCGTGGCATTGATGGGCGCCGGCTTTTCGGCCTTCCTGGTGCCGATCGCCATCGCCGCAAGCACCTTTGCCGGCGCGGAAGGTCACCGGCTGGCGGCGGCCCTGCTGGCGACCCTGGCGGGCTTCGCCGCACTGTTCAACATCGCCAATCTGGTGCCGGTGTGGAAGTTCGACGGCGGCCAGGTGCTGCGCCAGATCTGTCCGGGACCGGTCGCGCTGGCGCTGGCTTCCTTCTTCCTGCTCTCGGCTTTCCTGGCCGTGGGTTGGCAGGCCGGCTTTTCCGCCACCTTCCTGCTCGCGACGGGAGCGGTGTTTTCGCTCCTCAGCCTGCTGACGATGAGCAGTGGGGTGAAGCCGCGTCACGAGCTGAAGCCGATCCGCACCATCGACCGGCTGGCCATGGCGGCGGCGTTGCTGGCGGTGTTCGCCATCCATGGCTATGGCGTGTTGTGGGCCTCTGCCCAACTGATTTGAGCCGTACCGGATCCGGAAGATCAGCCGGCTTTGCGCTCGGCTTCGACAGGCAACGCCGTGGCGGGACCGAACACATCCTCGAAGGCGGATTTCAACGCCAGATCAAGATCGGCCATGGTCAGGGGAAGGCCTAGGTCGACGAGGCTGGTGATGCCGTGGTCCTGCACGCCGCAAGGCACGATGCCGCTGAAATGGTCGAGATCGGGCTCGACATTGATGGCGATGCCGTGAAAACTCACCCAGCGCCGCAGCCGGATGCCTATGGCCGCGATCTTGTCCTCCGCCGGCGAGCCGTCCGGCAGAGCAGGGCGATCCGGCCGCACGACCCAGACGCCGACCCGGTCCTCGCGGCGCTCGCCCCGCACATTGAAAGCGGCAAGCGTGCCGATGATCCACTGTTCGAGCGCCGCGACGAAGGCGCGGACATCCTCGCGCCGCCGCTTCAGGTCGAGCATGACGTAAGCGACCCGCTGGCCTGGCCCATGATAGGTGTATTCGCCGCCGCGTCCGGCCGCGAAGACCGGGAAGCGGCTGGCGTCGATCAGATCCTCGCCACGGGCGCTGGTGCCGGCCGTGTAGAGCGGCGGGTGTTCGACCAACCAGACCATTTCGCCGGCAGCGCCGCTGCGGATCGCCTCGGCGCGCGCCTCCATGAAGGCAAGTGCCTCGGGATAGGCGGTAAGGCCGGGCTCGATCAGCCATTCGACCGGTGCCGAGCCGGGAAGCGGCAGGAACGACGTGGCGATCTGGCTGCGTTCGGTCATGGCGTATCGTCTTTTCGTTTGTCCATGGGGCGCCCAAAAACGCCTCGCACCTTTGGGCGACATCAACTTGCCTTCCATATGGCTATATCAGGCGCAAACGTCCAGTTCCGGCGCTGCGTTCGGGCCCTGTGGAGCATTATGCCAATCGCCTGACATTATTGCTTGCCGTGCACTTGTTTCACCGGAAACGATTTGCTACACGCCGCGAGCCGGTCGGTTCCGGCTCTACCACGTGCGGTCGTGGCGGAATTGGTAGACGCGCAGCGTTGAGGTCGCTGTGGGGCAACCCGTGGAAGTTCGAGTCTTCTCGACCGCACCATTTCTCTTTCTTCAATCCGATTTGTGCCGGTCTCGCCCGCTGCGGGCCGGACGCATTTCGTTGATATTCCCGCACTTTACGCCACTTTCTTTTTGAGCGTCGGATTCTCCAAAACCGGTTTCCCCTTTTGGGTCCGATGCTCTAGACCTGATTTGCACCTTTTCCGGGATTCTTGTGGCGGGAGGCGCTGGTGGAAGGCGAGCACGAACGGACGACCGGCGCCGGGGCCGCCGAGGACAACCACGCCGACATCTATGGCGAGGACGGCGCCGTGCTTTCGTCCTTCCTGGCGCGGATCGGCGCGGCGATCGCCGACCGCGACACGCTGACCCTCAAGCATGAAGTCGACGACCTGCACCAGTCGGAGCTCGGCGATCTGCTCGAGGCGCTGCATCCCGAACAGCGCCGCGCGCTGGTCGAACTCCTGGGCGCCGATTTCGACTTTTCCTCGCTGACGGAGGTCGACGAGGCGATCCGTATGGAGATCGTCGACAATCTGCCCAATGCGCAGATCGCGCAGGCGGTGCAGGAGCTCGATTCCGACGACGCCGTCTACATTCTCGAGGATCTCGACCAGGAAGACCAGGACGAGATCCTGTCGCAACTGCCGTTCACCGAGCGGATCAGGCTGCGCCGCTCGCTCGATTATCCCGAAGAGACGGCCGGCCGCCGCATGCAGACCGAGTTCGTCGCGGTTCCGCCGTTCTGGACGATCGGCCAGACCATCGACTACATGCGCGAGGACAACAATCTTCCCGAGCGCTTCAGCCAGATCTTCGTCATCGATCCGAGCTTCAAGCTGCTCGGCGCCATCGACCTCGACCAGATCCTGCGCACCAAGCGTTCGGTCAAGGTCGAGGAGGTGATGCACGAGACGCGGCACGCCATTCCGGCCATCATGGACCAGGAAGAGGCGGCGCGGGAATTCGAGCAGTACGATCTTTTGTCGGCCGCGGTCGTCGACGAGAACGAACGGCTGGTTGGCGTTCTGACCATCGACGATGTCGTCGACGTCATCCAGCAGGAGGCCGAGGAAGATCTGATGCGTATGGGCGGCGTCGGCGACGAAGAGCTTTCCGACAGCATCTTTTCGACCTCGCGCTCACGCGTTCCGTGGCTGCTGATCAACCTTCTGACCGCGTTCCTGGCGGCGTCGGTGATCAGCCTGTTCGACCGCACGATCGAACACATCGTGGCACTGGCGGTGCTGATGCCGATCGTCGCGGGCATGGGCGGCAATGCCGGCTCGCAAACCATGACCGTCACCGTGCGGGCGTTGGCGACCAGGGATCTCGACATCTACAATGCCGGCCGCATCATTCGCCGCGAGATGGGTGTCGGCTTCATCAACGGCATCGTCTTCGCCATCCTGATCGGCATCGTCGCGGCAGCCTGGTTCCGTGATCCCAATCTGGGCGGGATCATCGCGGCGGCGATGATCATCAACATGTTCGTGGCCGCCCTGGCCGGCATCCTGATCCCGCTGCTGCTCGATCGTTTCAAGGTCGATCCGGCGGTCGCTTCGGCGGTCTTCGTCACCACGGTTACCGACGTCGTCGGTTTCTTTGCATTTCTCGGCATTGCCACGTGGTGGTTCGGCGTGCCCTGAGGCACGCCTTTTGGCTCAATTGACTTTTACGTAAATGCCGTGCGAGGCTCGCGCGGGGCGCCATGTCGATTCCGGCATGGCATGGGTTTTGGTTCGGGACAGAAGGGTGACGCCGCCATGGCGATCGCCCCGGTGTT
>NZ_RZPW01000474.1:0-4967 GCF_003998455.1 Mesorhizobium sp. M7A.F.Ca.CA.001.08.2.1
GTGTCGGTGCCGCCATCCATGGCCATGGGTTGGCTTTCGCAGCGTCTCACTGGTTTTGTCTCAAGCCATGGCGCCGTCGACATATCGCTCAGAGGCGAGGATGACCCGGTGCCGTTCGACCGTGAGTTGATCGACATCAGGCTCACTTATGGGCCGCATTATCGCGAGCACCCGACCGAGGATATCGTCCAGGACGCGGTCTATCCCGTGTGTGCACCCGGGCTGGCCGACACGATCAAACCCGAAGGCCTCGCCAGCCTGCCGCTTATCCATACCGGCTGGGGACCGACCGGTGCGTCCTTTCCGTCGTGGCACAACTGGTTCGAGGCGGCCGGCATCGAACCCGGCCGGGCAGCGCAGCGCGGGCTCTCGGCCAACTCGTCGCGCGCGGCACTCGACCTTGCCATTTCGGGATTGGGCGTGGCGCTGGCGCAAGGGATCTACTGTGCCGAGGCGCTGGAGGACGGCCTACTTGTCAGGCCCCTCGCCCAGATGGTCGAGCTGCGCCAGCCCTATTGCCTGACGATCCCGGAGCGCAGCGCCAGACGCGATGTCGTGGACGCGTTTCGCCAGTGGCTGATCGACGAGTGCCGGCGCGCAGTCGGCTCGCCGGCACTGCGTTGACGTGACACGCGGCAATGGTCAGAGGTGCCCGCTCAATGCCTCAGCCATGTCCTTGTTTGTCGCCACGGGGATGATCTCGAATTCCACCAGATCCGCCCATTCGATGACCCAACGCTGCAGCAGCGTGACGTCATCGGCCTCCACCAGCAGGAAGCAGCGGCTCATGTCCGCCGCGATCCAGCTGTGGTGGACGAGCAGCTCGTCCGGTTTCAGGCGGCCGCGGTCGCGAAAGCGGCGATAGATCTCCTTGCGATCACAGCCGGTGAAGTCCTCGATCACGATAAATTGCATGTCCTACCCCCCGATCAAATTACCGCCCCGGCCGGTCCAATCGCTCCAGGAACCACTGCGTCAGCCGCACCCAGACCTCGTCCTTCTCACCGGAATCCTCCCAGCCATGGTCGAGGTTGGGATTGTCATTCACCTCGATGACGAAGACGCCGTCCTTGGTCTCCTTGAGGTCGACGCCATAGAGCCCGTCGCCGATGCAGCGCGCCGCCTTCACTGCCGTCTCGACGACATGCGCCGGCGTTTCCTTCAGCGTGAAGGTCTTGATGCCGCCCTGGTCGGGCTTGCCGTTGGCCTTGTGGTTGACGATCTGCCAGTGCTTCTTGGCCATCAGATAGTGCACGGCAAACAGCGGCTGGCCGCCGAGCACGCCGACACGCCAGTCACATTCGGTCGGAATGAATTTCTGCGCGATCAGAAGGTCGGAATCCTCCAGCCATTCGGTGGCGAGCGTCTTCAGTTCCTCGACGTTGGCGCATTTCTTGACGCCGCGCGAGAACGACGAATCCGGGATCTTCAGCACCAGCGGAAAGCCCAGCGTCTGCGCCGCCAGTTCGAGATCCGAGGTGCCGGCGATCATCACCGTCGGCGGCACCGGCACCTTGTTGTAGGCCATCAGCTCGTTGAGATAGACCTTGTTGGTGCAGCGGATCATCGACAGCGGATCGTCGATCACCGGCATGCCTTCCTGCTGGGCGCGGCGGGCGAAACGATAGGTGTGGTTGGAGATCGAGGTGGTCTCGCGGATGAACAGCGCGTCGTAATTGGCGAGCTTGGCCAGGTCGCGCTTGGTGATCGGCTCGATTTCGACGCCCATCTTCTCGGCGATCTTGGCCCAATAGCGCAGCGACGAGATCTCCGAGGGCGGCAATTCCTCATGCGGGTCGACCAGCGTGGCGAAGGTATAGCGCGCCGGCGTGCGGCCCTTGGTGTCGCGCCACTCCCGGTTGGTGTAGGTTTCCAGGCACTGGATGAAGCTTTTTTCCTCGTCCTCGGTCATCCGCGCCAATGGATGAAAGCCGATCTTGCGGATCGAGGCCCATTCGGCGCTGTCCTTGATGTGGACTTCGAGCGCCGGTGCGCGGAACCAATCGAACAACAGCTTGGCGAAACGGTCCCAGATTTTCGACGGCCCGATGCCGAAGAAGATGCAGACCTTTTGCGGAAAGGCGCCACCAAGATCCTTGCGGCATTTGTTGAGCGCCAGTTCCAGTTCCGGCAGCGCGTGCTCATAGAGCTTGCGTTCCGACAGGTCGATCATCGTCTCGACGGTCGGGATCACCTTGTGGCCGCGCGAGCTTGCCAGCAGCGATGCATAGTAGCCGCGGCTCTGGTAGGCGTAATTGTTCGACAGGTTGATGACCTTCGGCCGCTGGCCGCGAAACAATGACGGATGCGCGAGATAGTCGCGGTTGGTGATGATCTTGTGCGGTGTCGCCACCTGGTCGAGATCGCTCTGCCTGCCGGTAAGGATGACCCAGGTCATTGTCTGTCACGCTTTCCCAGAGTGATGGCGGCCCGCAGTCCATCGCGACCGAACTGCGCCATGTTCATGAAGATGCCGTAAGGCACGGGAATGTTGGCTGCATCAAGGATGGTCTCCTGCCTTTCATCCTCGACCCAAGGGTCGTGGATCAGGATATGGTCGCCGTCATCGCCGATCGCCAGCACCCAGTGCGGCACCTTCTTGCCGAACATCAGGAAGCCGCTGATCAGCACCAGCACCAGCTTTCCCCCAGCGATCGCAGCGCGGATATCGTCGATTGTGAATGCACGGTAATTCACCGGGATGCCGTAAAGTTCCGCGCGTCGGCGAAAGTCGACCTGCGCCAGTTCCATTACCCTGCGCTTGTCCTCGCTGCGCACCGATTGCAGGAACAGCGCGCCATAGAAGGAGACGTAGATCTCCACCGCGAGCCCGCTCTCGTAGCCCGAGACAGCGAGGCCGAACGGCTCGCAACCGCCGGGACCCGACATCATGAAGACGGTCGTCGCTTCACGCCACAGGCGGATTTCCATGACCGGATCCGGCACGAAGCCGCGATCGAAATTGGCCATCGCCATCATCAGGCAGCACGGACCGCAGGTGAATTCGCAGGTCTGCGGGTAGAACGGCACCTTGGTGGCGATCGGAATGTCGCCACGCAAGGTTTTTTCGTAGCGAAGTGCCGTTTCGCCATCCTCATAGTAGCCGGGCTCACGCCCGATCTTGCGATAACCGGCCCGTTCGTAGATGCGGATCGCGCGGCTGTTGTCTTCGCGAACTTCGAGACGCAGCATCATGCGGTCGTGCTCGAAGGCGGCATCTTCGGCGGATCCGAGCAGGATGCGGCCGACACCCAGCCCGCCGAAAAACGGACTGGTCGCAATCGAGTAGAGGCGCGCCACGCCGCTGCCTTTGCGAAACAGCACGATCGCATAACCGGCCACGCGGCCGTCGACTTCGGCGACCAGCGTCTCGGCGGTTTCACGCTCGATGAACAGTCGGAAGGAGCGGCGGGAAATACGGTCGCTTGAGAAAACAGCTTTCTCGATGGCGGCGAGATCATCGACGTCAGACGCGCGGGCCGTGCGGATCTCGGCAGGCATGCGGCTTCAGAAAACCTCGATTGGTGGTGGAAATGGCCCTACTCGAACACGTCCTTGACGCCAACCAGGGCGTTGGGAAAACCGGCGTCCACCTGGGCGCACGAAGTCCGCTCCACCACCTTGAATCTTCGCCTCGTTTTTCCAAAAACCGTTTCCGATTTTCGGGGCGATGCGACGGCATTCATCAAGCGCTATCGCACCTCGATTAGGGCCGAATTGTGACAAATCCGACGCCGATCCGACGGGCGCAAAGGTCCTTCGGCCGGATCGGCATTCGCGGATCGACGGCACCGGCAAAAGCGGTGCCGTTCAGCTTGCCAGCCCGTTTACAAGTTGCGTGTAGGCGTTCCTGGCGACCTCGTTCAGCCGCTCGCGCGGCAAGGAGCCGACGACGGCGCAGCCATAGCCCTTGTCCAGCCAGTAGACGGCCTCGGGTCCGTCTTGCGTGGCGGCGTAGGTGCCCTTGGCATTCTCCGTCGATTCCGTGGTGACGAACAGCGATATACGCTGCCCATTGCCGTCCTCGTAAAGCAGCATGGCGGCCTTGCTCTCGCCTGCCGGAAGCAACCGGCCGCCGACCAACTGGAAACCGTTCGCGGTCAAGTCGGGTGCCACCAGCTTCAACCCTACCCGGTTGGACAGCCAGGTCTGCAGATGGTCCTTGTCGCTGGCCGGAACCTCGACGGCATGCCGCTTTTCGGCGGCATAGATGACATGGGCCGCGATTGCCTGCTCGGCCAGCCGATCTTCCGCCGGGTCCTCCTGGCCGATGCCGTCGACGCCGGCAAGGTAGCCACCAAGCCCGCCGGCGGCGACCAGCAACACGGCAGCGGCAAGCCACCAGCGCGAGCGTGGCACAGCTGCCTTGACCGGCGCCTCGCCAAGCACGACCTTGCGCAACCGCGCAGGCACGGCTTCGTCCAGCACCCCGGCGAAGGCGGCACGCAGCGCCGTCCGGTCGGCGGTGAAACGGGCGCTCCTGGCCTTCATCTCGGGATTGGCGTCGAGCCAGGCGTCGTAAGCGGCGCGCTCGTCTGCAGGCAGCTCGCCATCGAGCGCCATGTGGATGTCCCGTTCGGAAAAGTCGCGGCGGATCATTTCTCGACGATCCTTATCGCGCGGCGACGCGCCGTATCGTCCAGCAACCCACGCAATTCCTCACGCCCGCGCGCAATGCGCGACATCAGCGTGCCAGCGGGGACGCCCAGAATGTTGGCGGCTTCGGCATAGGAAAAACCTTCGATGGCAACCATGACAAGAGCTGCGCGTCGATCGGGGCTGATCGCCTGCAACGCGTCGATGATCTCGCGCGAGGCGATACTCTCCACCTGCTCTGCCGGCTGGGCAACGGCCTCGCCCGCCTCCAGCGGCAACATCGCCGCCTCGCCGCGGCGGTTCACCTTGCGCATCTGGTCGATGAACAAATGATGCATGATCGTAAACAGCCACCTCCGGGGGCTTTCTCC
>NZ_RZPW01000475.1:0-4965 GCF_003998455.1 Mesorhizobium sp. M7A.F.Ca.CA.001.08.2.1
GCGTTACCATCTCGAGCGCGGTCTGTTCAGGGGCGGGTCGCTTCAACATGACCCAGTGAATCAAAAACCCCCGGCAAATGCCAGGGGTTTGTCAGCAGCCTGAGGCCGCCCTCGAGGCGGCCTTTTTCGTTGCGAGGTTTGTTGCATGCAACAGAGGCCCGAGCCCGCGTTTCGAATCCACACCGCCTGATTTTGAGAAGATCAGATGGTGTGACCGTGACCCAGCAGATAAATTTCTGATGAGAAGCTGGGTGGCTGAGTCAAAGTCAGATTTTGTTGTCTTTGTGTTATTTTGGAGAGGGGAAACGATTCGGGCGACAAGGTGAACCCAAAAAGGATGGGAGATCCCCTACACGATCTCATTGAATTCTCTGAAACCGCGTTTGAGCAAGCGCTTTGGGATGCAGTTAATTCCGAAGAAATGCAGCGGCTTAGGAGGATTAAACAACTTGGATTTTCTGAGCTTGTTTATCCAGGAGCCACGCACACGAGGCTGGCTCACAGCTTAGGTGTGTTCCATACCGCTCGAGAGCTATCAGGCCGGGTCAGGAAATTTCTTGGTAGAGACTTCGATGAAGATCGCGAAAAAATCGCTCTTGCCGCTGCGTTGGTGCATGACTTGGGTCATGGGCCGTTTAGCCATGCGTTTGAAGACGCAATGAAGAAGATTGCAAAGGCACGGGACCAGAAGGTCGAAAAGCGGCATGAGATTTGGACCGCTGACATCATTCGTGAGAATACGGACATCGGCAGACGCATCGAAAAGGGAATGGGCAAAGAGGCAAGAGAGGCTGTTGCCACTTTGCTGCTGCAGGAAACGCCGACCGACATCTATTCGGGAATCGTTTCGAGCCAATTCGATGCTGACCGCCTCGACTATCTTCGTCGAGACCGGCTTATGACCGGTGTCAGTCATGGAAGTTTTGACTATTTCTGGTTGCTCGCCAATCTCGAGGTCGACCAGGTGCCGTTCTCGACGGATGGTGAGGATTACGCGAATATCGATAGTTTGGTGCTTGGGAATAAGGCATTTCAGGCAGCCGAAGCGTATGTTCTTGGTTTGTTTCATATGTATTTTGCTGTATATTTCCACAAGGCGACCAGATCGGCAGAAAAAATTCTAACCGCCCTTTTGGTCCGGCTGGGAGAGTTGATTTTGGATGGAAATGTCGCAGCGACCGGTCTCGACTCGGCTCATCCGATTACTGAGTTCTTGGTCGATTCGACCCTCAGGAATTATCTGACCCTTGACGACTCGGTTGTGTGGGGCAGTTTGCCGCTTATGGTGCGCGCGTCTGACGACCACATAAAACATTTGGCGTCCAGGCTTCTTCGAAGGGACCTGTATAAAGCCTTTGATGTGACCGAATATTTTAAGGGTCGGGGTGGAGAGGCGTCGGTAGCTAAATTTCGAGCCGCCCTATCTGAGGCAAAAAAAGCAGATGGTTTTGGATATCTCGAAATTTTTGAGGATTCCCCAGCTAGGGATCCTTACAAGAGGCGTGGGTACGATACGCCTGAGGCCCTCTCAAAGGTCCTTATACGTGGGTCACCAGGCGGCCCTTATCAGGATTTGGCCGAATTGTCGGATGTAGTTAGCGCATTACAAAAGCGTACGGTGTACCGCGTCTATGCCGGTAATGCTAATGCACTGAAAAAAGTGAAACAAATCGCGATGGGAGTGGGATGATGACAAACTCCACAGATATAGCAAAGATATTGAATCTTAATGGAGGCGAACTAGTTGGAAAAACCCGACTCCAAAAAACCTTCTATTTTCTTGAGCGCCTTGGCATCGGATTTGGTTATGACTTTCAATACTATCACTATGGACCGTACAGTGAGGAGCTGACTATCTCTGCTCAGGATTCTGTGGCGCTTGGATTCGTAAATCACGATAAGCGCGTCGGAACTAGGTCTCAATTGTATTCGGTGTTTCAGTCGCTTTTGAAAGATGAACGCGATCCACTGGATGCTTCGCGAAAGCACGCCCTGAAAATTCTCGCCGGGTATGATCCAATTTCACTAGAGCTTGCTGCGACTGCAGACTTTTTGGAGAGCGCTGGCTATGGCTTGGATGCTTGGTCAGAGACTGCCGTCAGGAAGTCATCGAAGGCGACGCCTGAACGTATAGAGAAAGCCAAAAAGTTGCTCTCAGATCTCCAAGGGCTCTAGACGTGCAATTATGACCTTCGATAATTTATAGCGCTTTCAGGCCGCCCTCGAGGCGGCCTTTTTCGTTGCCAAACTGCAACAGCCGCCATGCTTCGCGAGCGACGGCCTGTGGCGACCAAGCTTTGATCATTATCTGCGCTTCTATTGCAAGCCGCTTGGTTGTTGGAGGGCGTGTTGAGACTGTTCGTCGAATTGGGACACGCTTCGGCAATCGCGCTGATCCTTATCTCGGTCTGCGGCATTGCCCAGGCCGGCACGGTGCCTGACAACTGGCGCTTCGGCACGAGTGAAGACGGCCTCGTGACGGCCTCGCTCTACGCCACCAACAAACTGATCACCGGCGGCGGTGCCTTGAGCTACAGCCCGATCCTGACGATTGCCTGCCGGGCAAACGGCGAGCCGCATTGGACTGAATGGCTGCAACTGAACGACGCTGTTTCGGCCAGCCGCAAGATCACCATGTCGATTACGGTCGATCAGGAGAGCAAGTTCGACGAAAGCTGGTCGGTCGGGCCGCGCGGCCGGATGCTGGTGCGCGATGGCGCCGACGGCATCAGGCGCCTTGTCGCCGCGAACCGGCTCCAGCTTTCGTGGCGGTTCGGGCTGCTGGCGGGGCGCGGCGAGGCCGATTTCGACCTCGCCGGGTTCGGCGAAGCGGTCAGCCAGGTTGCCGGAAACTGCAACACCGATCCGCCGTGAACGACCGTGAGGCGAAGGCGGCAACGGCCGAGCTCGCCGTTCCCGGTGATGCTGATCGGCTTCAAACCTTTGTTCTCATACATGTCGTTGCCCCAAAAACGCACTTTGGGGCGACATCTTCAAACGGCGTTGCTGACCCAGCGGAGCACGTTGGTCCAAAGCCGTGCATAGCCGGGCCATTCGACAAAACTGTTCGGCAGCCAGTGCGGTCCGATGTCCGACGTCCAGACCAGCGTGCGCCCTTCGCCGTGACGCCCGGTGACCAGCAGGGGATGGCCGCCCTGGTCCTGCGGCAGCCGCGCCAGAACCTCGACATCGTCGCGATCGCGGGCGACGACCTCGTTGGCGCCGAGCAGCAGCGGCCATTCGCCCTCAATGCCGGCAAAAAGCGGATGGTCTCTTGAACCAGTGATCTCGGGACGAAAGCCCTCCGGAATTTCGAGCCGGTCATCATTGGGAAGGCAGGTCACCGGCAGCGCCTCCTCGACCGCCGTGCGATGCCAGCGCGCCTTGCCGTCAATGCCTTGGAAGCTGAAGTAACCGCCGATCATGATCAGGCCGCCGCCGGCCAGCGTCCAGTCGCGCAGGAGCTTGAGCCGGTTCGGCACTGTCTTGCCGTGCAGCCAGACATCGGGATGAAGCAGCAGCGAGTTTGCGCCAATGTCGGACAGGATGATCGTCCTGTATTGCGACAGCCCTTCCATGGTGAAAGGCAGCTTCTCGACGGCCTCATGAGCGGGCATGTAGTCGAGATCGAATTCGCTGTCCTTCAAGGCGTCGACCAGGGGCGTTGCCCCGAGATGGAAGGTGACGCTGCCGAACTGGTCGAACCCCTTGTAGTGGGTCGCCGAACTCACCCAGCTTTCGCCGACAAGAAGTACTTTTGTCTTCGCCATGATCATACTCTCCTGATTCCGCCAGTCGCTTGTTCTAGCCGGTTTCGCCCGCCCCGATCTCTGGGATCGCGTGGTCGGCGTCGGCCGGCGTTGGCGCCGGCCCTGCCATCTCAGATCAGCAGCAGGCCCTTCATGCTGGCATATCCTTCCGCCCGATGATGATGTGGTCGTGCACCGCGATGCCCAGCCGCTTGCCCGCGTCGATGATCTCCTTCGTCATCTCGATGTCGGCGCGCGATGGCGTCGGGTCGCCTGACGGGTGATTGTGGACCAGGATAATGGCAGTCGCCGAGAGTTCGAGCGCCCGCTTGATCACTTCTCGCGGGTAGACAGGCGTGTGGTCGACAGTACCCGTCTGCTGCACCTCGTCGGCGATCAGCGCGTTCTTTTTGTCGAGGAACAGGATGCGGAACTGCTCGCGCGCCTCGAAGGCCATTGCTGAGCGGCAATAGTCGAGGAGCTGCTGCCAGGACGAGAGGATCTCGCGGCCGTGGACCTCGCCGCGTGCCATGCGCTGCGCCGTTGCGGCGAGGATTTTCAGGTCGAGTGCCACTGCAGGGCCGATGCCCTTGACCTCCTGCAGCAGGCCCACCGGGGCGCCAAGCACTTCGGCCAGCGTGCCGAAGCGTGCCAGCAGCGCCTTGGCCGCCGGTTTGGTGTCGGCACGAGGGATCAGGCGAAAGAGCAGAAGTTCCAGAAGTTCGTAATCGGGCAGGGCGTCCGGACCCGCCAGGGCAAAGCGCTCGCGCAAGCGGTCGCGATGGCCGAGGTAATGCGGCTTTTCGTCGAGCGTCGCCTTGGCTTTCGCAGCAGGCCGCATCGGCGCTTCGGAGAAGAAACTCCGCTCGTCATCGTCGCTTGTGTTCCCCATACCCCGCCCACATTGCTCCGGCACAGACATTAGAGCTGTGCTGGCCTGGATTGAAACAGTTCCGTTCTCCGATCGCGAGACGATCCACGGCAGATCGTGGCAGCCCGCTGTCAGCCTATGGCCTCCCTATACGGCAAGATGAAACCACGATTGCGCAACAAAACTTAACATCACTTAACGCATGCGGCCACTTTCACCTGACATGGTGACGCCACCGGAGGCTCTTTGCCTCGCTATACTGGAGCACGCATGTTCGCCAAAATTGACTCTGGACTATTTGCCGGCCGGGCATCTCTTGCGGTCATGGCAATCCTGCTTTCAGCC
>NZ_RZPW01000476.1:0-4953 GCF_003998455.1 Mesorhizobium sp. M7A.F.Ca.CA.001.08.2.1
GCGCTGAGCTGATCCAACCGAGGAGACGACGATGGCGCTCGAAGAATTCAAGGCCCGGATCAGCCTGCTGCTGGAGGAGATGGTCAACCAGCCGGAAGACCAGCACGAGATCCAGGAGCAGCTGCGCGAAAAGCTACGGGAAATGCGCGCCATGGGCTTGCCGCTGCCGGCTGACCTCGTCGAGTTGGAAAAACGCCTCGACGACGATTTCTACGCCGCCGGGACCTGAACCGGAAAACCGCAAGCTTCCTTCACCTCATCGTGTGCCGTGGAACGATCGACGAAACCGGTCGTTCCTGTTTTCACGCCCGAACATTGGAGGACCGAATGATGCGTTTTGCCGGCCCGGCACTTTCCGCCGCACTGTTTGTCTCGACCGCTTCATTCGCCCAGCAGGCGGACGAGCCGGTGCTGAAGGGCGCGGCTGCCTTCGGCGACTGGCGAGCGGACAAGCCGGGCACCCGCCGGCTGATCAGACCGGATGATCTGCCCAAGCCCAATGCCACCCGGTCGACCTCGAACAGCGCCGGCATCGCGGACATGCCGGCAGACGCGAAGCTGCAACTGCCGCCGGGGTTCTCGGCCGAGCTGGTTGCATCGGGCATCGACAATCCACGCGTCGTGCGCGTCGCACCGAATGGCGACCTGTTCGTCGCCGACAGCAAAGCCAACCAGGTCCGCATCTATCGCCTCGCCGAAGGCAGTGCGAAGCCGGCGCAGGACGGCATCTTTGCCGGCAATCTCAACCGGCCCTATGGCATTGCCTTCTATCCGCCGGGCGCTGACCCGCAATGGGTCTATGTCGCCAACAGCGACAGCATCGTGCGCTTTGCCTACCGCAATGGCGACCTGAAGGCCTCCGGCGACCCGGAAACCATCGTCGGCAACATCCCCGCCAGTCATCACTGGACCCGCGATATCGCCTTCTCGCCGGACGGCAAGACGCTTTACCTTTCGGTCGGCTCGGGATCGAATGTCGCCGAGGACATGGGCCGGGAGCCGAAAGGCGGACTCGATGCCTGGGCGAAATCGCAGCCGCTGGGTGCAGCCTGGGGTTCTGAAGACGGCCGCGCCGACGTGCTGGCCTTCGATCCCGATGGCAAGAACGGCCGCATCTTTGCCGCCGGCTTGCGCAACTGCTCGGGTATGACCGTGCAGCCGGCGACCGGCGCGCTGTGGTGCGTCGTCAACGAACGCGATGCGCTTGGCGACAATGTGCCGCCCGAATACGCGACCGTGGTCAAGGAGGGTGCTTTCTATGGCTGGCCCTGGTACTATATCGGCAACAATGAGGATCCGCGCCACAAGGGTGAGCGCCCCGATCTTGCCGGCAAAACGACCGTTCCCGATGTGCTGATGCAGGCGCATTCGGCGCCGCTCACCATCGCCTTCTACGAGGGGAAGAGCTTTCCAGCTGAATACAAGGGCGATGCGTTCGTCGCTCTGCATGGTTCATGGAACCGCGGCAACAGGACCGGCTACAAGGTGGTGCGGTTGCTGTTCAAGGACGGCAGGCCGACCGGCGCGTATGAGGATTTCATCACCGGCTTCGTGGTTTCCAACGGTGAGGTCTGGGGCCGGCCGGTCGGCGTGGCGATTGCGAGCGACGGTGCGCTGATCGTCAGCGAGGACGGCAACGGCACCATCTGGCGTGTCACCCATGGCGACGGTCCGTCCTGATCTGCTCAGGTAACGCAGGCCCCCTCACCCGGATTGCCAACCGAATTGCGAAGAGCAATTCGGGAACAATCCGACCTCTCCCCGAGGGGAGGAGTCAGCAGACGCTGGCGCCCGTCTCTTCTCCCCTCGGGGAGAAGGTGGCCGCGAAGCGGCCGGATGAGGGGGCTTCGTAAGGCGAGCCCTCGATATCTGGTGCAATAGAATCCGGCCCCAGGGAATTCAATCTTGGCCTGTCCCATACAATAAAACGCTCTGATCCGAGACCAGTGCCATGACCCTTACCGGATTCCTCGCCTATAGTGCGGCCCTCGGCATCGCCGCCGCGATTCCTGGTCCCGGCATCACCGCGCTGGTCGCCCGTGCGCTCGGCTCAGGCTTCCGCTCGTCGCTGGCGATGTCGTTTGGCCTGATGGTTGGCGACATCACCTATCTGACCGCCGTGGTGCTTGGCCTCGCCTTCGTCGCACAATCCTTCGGCATGGTTTTCCTGGCCATCAAATGGCTCGGCGTCGCCTATCTCGCCTTTCTCGGCTGGCGCTTCTGGAACAGCGGCATCACGCCCGAGACCGTCGAGGCCGGAAAAGGCAAGGGCGGCTTGCTGTCGAGCTTTGCCGCCGGCCTGACCGTTACCCTCGGCAATCCGAAGACGATGATCTTCTATCTCGCGATCACGCCGACCATCGTCGACCTGAAAACCATCACGCTGGCGGATTACGGCATCCTCGTCGCGCTGACCGTTGTCGTGCTGTTGGTGGTGCTGGTACCGTATCTGGCGCTGGCGGCCAAGGCGCGCTGGTTTCTGAAATCGCCCCGCGCGCTCAAGGCGCTGAACCGCACGGCGGCCGGCTTCATGGTCGGTGCTGCTGCAGCGATTGCCGCTCGGCAATAGAGAGCTTTCCGCCAAAGCATTTCGCAAACGGGCCTTTGCGAGAAATGCTTTTCCGGGACGGCACGGTTTTAGACACAGGTCCCACTCGGATATTTTCAGCCGACAGTCTATCTTGCGCGACCGAAGGCCCTATCTTGCCGGCTGCAATTCCACTGCCTGAAATCCTTACTCGCCTGAAGTTCTGGGAGCGAAACAAATGAACAAGTCCGCCACATCAGCCCGCGTGCCCGGCCGCGGCCGCGTCTACAATTCCATCACCGATACGATCGGCGACACGCCCCTGGTGCGGCTCGACAAGTTCGCCAGGGAAAAGGGCATCGTCGCCAATCTCATCGCCAAGCTCGAATTCTTCAATCCGATCGCCTCGGTCAAGGACCGCATCGGCGTGGCGATGATCGAGGCGCTTGAGGCATCAGGCAAGATTTCTCCCGGCAAGACAACGCTGATCGAACCGACGTCGGGCAACACCGGCATCGCGCTTGCCTTCGCCGCCGCGGCCAAGGGCTACAAGCTGATCCTGACGATGCCCGAAACAATGTCGGTCGAGCGCCGGAAAATGCTGGCGCTGCTCGGCGCCGAGCTGGTGCTGACCGAGGGTCCGAAAGGCATGAAAGGCGCCATCGCCAAGGCCGACGAACTGGCAGCGACGATCCCCAATGCGATCATCCCGCAGCAGTTCGAGAACCCGGCCAATCCGGAAATCCACCGCACGACGACGGCCGAGGAAATCTGGAACGATACGCATGGCGAGGTCGATATCTTCGTCGCCGGCATCGGCACCGGCGGCACCATCACCGGCGTCGGCCAGGTGCTGAAGAAGCGCAAGCCCTCCGTGCATGTCGTCGCCGTCGAGCCCGACTCCTCGCCGGTTCTGTCGGGCGGCCAGCCCGGCCCGCACAAGATCCAGGGCATCGGCGCCGGTTTTGCGCCCAAGATCCTCGACACGACGATCTATGACGAGATCGTCAAGGTGTCGAACGAGGATTCGGTGGCCAATGCCCGCCTCGTCGCCCGCCTCGAAGGCGTGCCGGTCGGCATCTCTTCGGGCGCCGCCCTGCAGGCGGCCATCGTCGTCGGCTCGCGGCCGGAGAACAAGGGCAAAAATCTTGTGGTGGTCATCCCGTCCTTCGCCGAGCGTTATCTGTCGACAATCCTGTTCGAGGGGCTGGGATCGTAGTCCGACGCTCCTTCGCGTCCAAGCTGGCCCGCTGAAAAAACGCGCGTGGCCGCCACCGGCGGCTTGAGCGCGACACCGCTTCCGGTTCATATCGCCCCGGCCTGCTTTGCGCGGCCGGGGGAGAATTTCATGTACAAGCTTTATACCCGTCCTGGCAGCGGCGGCTTCGTCGTCGAGGCAGCGCTGGCGTTGGCGAATGCACAGTTCGAGCAGATCGACGTGCCGAAGACCGACCGGCCCGACCCCGCCTTCCTCGACATCAGTCCGTTGAACCAGGTGCCGGTGCTGACCTTGCCGGACGGAAGCTCGATGACGGAATCGGCGGCGATCTGCATCCTGCTTGCCGAGCGTCATCCCGATGCCAATTTGGCGCCGGCAGCAGACGCGCCTGCCCGCGCCGATTTCCTGCGCTGGATGGCCTTCATGTCGTCGGTGCTCTATCCGGCGGTGCTGCGCTTCTACTACGCATACCGCTACACTGCCGATCCCGAAGGCACCAAGGCGGTCAAGCAGGCAGCCGTGGCCGAGATGGACCGTGGCTTTGCCGTTCTGGATGCCGCGCTCGAAGGCCGTGACTGGCTGGTCGGCGACCGGATGTCGCTGGCCGACATCTATCTGGTCATGCTGGTGGCCTGGCATCCCGACATCGACAGCGCGCGGACGGCATGGCCGAACATTGAACGCCTGTGGGCGCGGCTGCGCGACCATCCGCTGATGAAGACGCTCAACACCTCGCACGAGATGTGGCCGGGCTGAAGCTCAATTTCTGAGCACTGCCCGCTTTTCCTGCAGGAAGCGGCGCACCGCCGGGTCGCGCTCGAGGCCGATCGCCCGGTCATAGGCTTCGCAGGCTTGCGGTACCTGACCAAGCCTGGCCAGGAGACCGGCGCGTGCGGCCCAATAGGGCTGATAGTCATCAAGCCGTTTGTCGTCGCCCAGCACGTAGAGGGCCGCCAATCCCGCCACTGCGCCCTCGGCCTCGGCGATCGCCACCGCGCGGTTTATCGCCACCACCGGCGATCCTGCGATCGAAAGCAACGCGTCGTAGAACTCGCGGATCGCCGCCCAGTCGGTGCGGCCGGTCAGCCGTCGTGCCGCATGCGCGGACTGCACGGCCGCCTCAAGCTGGTAGCGGCCGATGATGCCCTTGGCCGCGGCGTGGGAAAGCAGCGCCTCCGCCTCATCGATCAGGGCGCGGTCCCATAGA
>NZ_RZPW01000477.1:0-4945 GCF_003998455.1 Mesorhizobium sp. M7A.F.Ca.CA.001.08.2.1
GTACTCGTGCAGGAAATTGTAGCGGCTGCGTTCCTCGATGCCGAACAACAGATCGAGATAGCCGGAAAGCGCGGTCGACTTGCCGGCTTCGTTCAGGCCGAAGACGATATGCAGATCGGGACCGGATTCCGGTTTCGGCCCGAAGTCGATCGTCCTGTCGGTGAACTTGCCGTAGCGGATGAGGTCAAGGCGGCGCAGCCTCATTGTGATCCACCGGCCTTGAGGCGGGCGGTGACCAGATTTGCGCCGTTGGCAAGCACCCTATCGAGGAACAACTCCTGCTCAGCCTCGTCCTTGCCGGCGAAATCGCGCCCGTCAGGCGGAAGATCCGCGACCATCTTCTGGACCAAGGCCCTCGCCTCAGCTCGGAACGCGTCCGAGCCGGCATCGGCGCGCATGGATTGAGCGAGCTCGAAAATCGGGTCGGCGGCTTCCTCGGAGGTCTGGGATGTGGATGGAGACACTTTGAGCTCGAGCTTCTCCACCCAAGTGTCTCCCGTCTGCTCCGCGGCCTGCTCGGCCTCTGCGAGCAGCAGGTCGCGATCACGGATCAAGGCCCAGGACAAAGGTGACGCACCGGTCAGGTCGAGACGAACCACGGCATGACGGGATTTGACAGAGGCGCGAACACGTTCGAGTGCGGAACGGACTCGTCCGACGACATCGGACCATTCCTCCATTTCGGTCAGGTCGACATTCACCCTTTCGAATTGCGCGATGCTGGTCAGCCTCTCCTCTATCTCTACGGTGCGGTCGTCTCGTATCGTCACCAGGGTGACGGATTTCTCCCCGGCCTCATTGATGTCCCTGCCCTGTGGAATTCCCGGCATCACCACCGTGCTCGCCCCAGGATGGACCTGGCGGACATGGATGTGCCCAAGCGCCCAGTAGTCGAAGCCATGGGCATGCAGGTCGGTGGCGTTGCAGGGGGCATAGACGTCGTGGCCGGGCGATCCGGCCAGGCTGGTATGCATAATGCCGACATTGACCGTGCCTTCACGCGGCACCGAATACTTGGGCAGCAGGCTGTCCGGCGCCTTGGGGCTGGCAAAGCTCAAGCCATGAAACATGACGTCGAGCCCGGCGGCTGTCTGCAGCACGGACTGGGGACGGCCACCGAATATCGTGACCGTCTCCGGGAACACCAGCTGCTTCGATATGCGCGATAGCGCGTCATGATTGCCACGGATCTTGAAGACTCTAATGCCGGCCTGGTGCAGCCGTGTCATCTGCGACGCCAGGAAGCGGGCGGTTTTCATCGACGTCTGATCGCCGTCGTAGAGATCGCCGGCAATGACCAGCGCATCGACACGTTCCGCAAGGCAGAGATCGACGATCGAGACAAACGCCTGGCGACTGGCGTCTCCGACGAGTTCGGCAAGGTCGCCGTTTCGCATCGCCAGCGAACGCAGTGGCGAGTCGAGATGGATGTCGGCGGTGTGAACGAATCGGAATGGCATGGGGAAGTCTCCGGTCACAATTATACGAGTGTTCGACCGCGGCTCGACAGGAAAATCTCAAGATAGGGGTGTTGGCGTTCGGGTATAGGTCGCCCTTGAGCAAGGGTCTTGGCTATGTGCCGGGTAAGGCCATTTCGCGTTGACAGGGAGTTGCAAAACACCGCCCGAATGTCGAACATTCTCGGGATCGCGATCGATCCTTAGAACCCGGGAGCCTGTCTGGGGGCAATCTATCGGAGCGACTGCAGCGCCGGATGCCCAGATGCTACGGGTAATCTCGGCCGCAACGGAACTCGCCGGCGACCTCAAGCGAACAGATTGAATTATTGCACGAATACCAGTGTGCCGTCCGGAATTATCTGTCGCTGTCCGGAATTAAGCCGGGCTGCGGAGGTCGTCTGCGGCGGCGTTTCGGCGCTCGTGTAGAAGCCTGAGCACACCGCTGCCGCACGACATGCCGCGAAGCGTGGTCTCTATCCGAGGAAGACGAATGCTGCCGAAGCCGCTGGTCCCGGCAGCGCTATTCTGGAGGAGATGGCAAAGCGCGCGAAGGGAGGTGTTCTCACCGTAGATAACAATCGCTTCGTAGGCGTCGGCTCCCTCAACGTTGTGTTCCGCGCCGATCCTCACGCAGTCCTCCCGCGTCGGCTGCCCGATCTCGAAACGCATGCCGATACGGCTTTCGATCTGATCCACAGCGTGGGTATCACGCCTCGTGCCGGCTAACCGATGAGTGTTGCCGGCGAGCAGTAAAGCGAAGCCGCACCGCTCCTGAAGATGCAGCAGCTCCCGCAAAACAGTGGGTGTGAAGTTCTGATATTCGTCCACCAGCAACGGACGCGTCGGGCCGTATCGGGCGCCCAAAAAATTCATGCAATCCTTCGCAAGATCGTAGGTGTGCTTGCTGTCCCTTTGGACGCCGTAGGCGTCATGCAGCATCAGGAACATCGGCCTGATAGCCTTGGTATGCTGCGTCACCTCACAATAGGCAGCTCCGCTTTGGGCGGCTATCCAGTTGAGCGCTACAGTCTTTCCGAGTCCGGCTTTGCCGACCGCAAGCACCGGATATCGCATCTTGACCGCCATATCGAATGCAGCCCGTACGGTGAACGCGGCGCGGGTTTCGATAAACGTCATCCGACGATCCTCTTCGCCAAGTCCATCTGAACGGCTATGCGCTCGTCCTGTTCGCGTCGGCGCTCTTCGGAGGTCGAAGCCCTCTTCGGCATTACGATCCGCGCCGGCCGCTTCGCCGGATCGTGAGAGACGATGCCGACGGGCTCGTTGGGGACCGTGTCAAGCTGGGCTTCGCCGCGTGCGATCAGGCGTGCAGCCACGTCGATATCAGGGGCTGACCGATCGAGGTCACGCACCGCCTGCCGATGCACCTTTGCGCGTTCGGCTGATGCTTTTGCGCCGCGCTTGTCGAGCGGATGGAACTCGACGTCGGGAGAGGCTATGCCGACTCGTTCACCATAGCGGTCAAGCAGCAGCAACTCGGCCGGTGTGTGATAGGCCGGCACACGAACCCAGATCTTCTCGTACTGGTAAGCCTGCAATTCTGGGCATGTCCAATGACGGCCACCGACCGATATCGCACCCTGAACAACCGACCGCTCTTCGGTTCGCGCACATGCCGCGCGCACTTCATCGCGGCTCATCGCAGTCGGCGTCCATCCGGCCTCAAGGTGTTTGCGGAATGTGGCTTCAGGTGAGAGACCTTTGAGCGCGCTCTTTTTGCCCTGCGCAGTGTGATTATAGGTGCGCACGAAGCCTTCTATGGCCGGCACCACATCTTCGAACGTGCCGAACGGAGCCACTGTCCTCCCGATAGCCTCCTGCTTCTTGCTCATTCGGTTGCCGCCGATGTGGCCGCGCGCCGTGCTGAAATAGCGCGTCTCCAGGTCGCCGAATAAACGCTCAATCGGCTTTGCAGAGGCGTTGTAGGGCAAAGCATTGATGACGTGGGTTGATCGGGACGGGCCATGGAAGCCCGGCACGGTAAGCAGCATGGCATCGTCCAGAAAGGCGGCGAAGCTGAATTCTTTGCCGTTGTCGACATAGAGCGACTGCGGCATGCCCCACGCTTCGATCATGGCCGCGAACACTTCGATCACGTCGCGGTTTTGCACTCCGCCGCGCTTTTCGAAAAAGATCAGCCCTATCCAGAGGCGCTGCGTCGCCCAATCTAAGAAGCCGATCAGCCTAGCAGTGGCGACAGTGCCGTCAGGACGAGTGAGGTGAATGTCGACAGGGTGAACATCGCCGACCACCAGCTCCATCGGCTGCAGGCAGGCGACGGTGCGCCGGATGCGCGGCCGGCGATCATCATAAGCCTTATGGTCGCGCTTAAACCGGTGGACGTTTCGGAAGTGGAGTTCCGCTGAGACGAGGTCGGTTGGAATAGAACAAGCGCGCTCCATCACGTTAGGATCGCCGGGAGGGAAACCCCAGGCCCGAGTCGCGTCGATCAGGAACTTCTCGGCTTCTTGCAGGGTGTGGCCCCACGACATGCCGCCTTTGAGTAGGCCGCGGATTTCCTGCTTTAGGTCCTCCGCGATTTTTGCCTTGGTGGATGCGTCGAACGGGACCAGCTTGTCCCACCTCCGGCTTATGACGACACGCTTCTTGCCCCTGTCCGATCGACCATGCCGTCCGACCTTCATGTCTTCGTCAAAGCGTGCGGCATGGCGCTGCAGCGTCCGCAGGGAATAGCTGACCGCCGTGCCCTCCCAGTTCCGCGTTGGGTTGTCTGCTAGCTCGGCCAGGGCGTCGGTGCGGGCAGTCGATTTGACTGGATGCTGAAGCGCTGGCCTCAGGTAATCGAGCCACCATGTGTGCTCTGCCGTCCTGCCGGTGATTGATTTCGAGTGGTTTTCAACGAGGATTTGAGAGACCTTTAAACGGTGCTGGTATTCGAGCGGCAGGGACGTGGAATTCACCTGATATTGCTCTCCGGCGTTCCCGCCGCGCCGACCATTGACCTTCCGCACTTCGAGCGGATTTTTTCGCCAGCGACGCCGACGAAGAGCGCGGTGAGCGACTTGCCGCCGAATGCCGACCAGTGCAGCAAACTCAACTGTGGTCAGCCACTCACTCATAGCTAGTAACCTGGCGTCGACGCGGGGCAATTCCTGAGAATTTTGTGGGGATATGCTACATCGCGAACGTGTAGGCTATTTGACGATCGTCCGAGACCACCTCGCGGAGGCAATATCAATGTCACCCCCGGCGAGAAGATACTATTAAGCGCTGCAATAGCGCTGGGTCGTAAGCTCGATGACGCCTCCGCTAGGGATTGGGCCGGTTGGATCTGATAACCGCCTTCGGATTCCAGGAAATCGTAAAGCTCGTTGAGGCAGTGCGCATCGACGAAACGATCAACGACCAACATCTGGCGAGCCGTCTTGTCGGGTTAGTCAATGACCGCAACTGAACTGAAGCGAATCCCCCGAGAGGTGCGAGCGCCACTCGCTCGATAAGGG